>JAYUYB010000873.1:0-2516 GCA_043752655.1 Chloroflexota bacterium | reverse complement strand
GCCTGCCGATCATGGGGGTGGAGGGCGCCGCCACCGGGGCGGCCCTGGCGCGCGGGCTGGGCGGCGTGGTGATCGTGCTGCTGCTGCTGCGTGGGCACGCCGGCCTGCGTCTGACGCTCGACCCGCGCCCCGACGGTGAGACGATGCGCCGCCTGCTGCATGTGGGCTTGCCGACGGCGGGCGAGCAGCTGATCTTCCAGGCGGCCCTGCTGATCTTTGTGCGCTTTGTGACCGGCCTCGGCACCGCGTCGTATGCCGCTCATAACCTGACGATCACGCTCGAGTCGCTCTCGTTCCTGCCCGGCATGGGCTACGCGGCGGCCACGAGCGCCCTGGTGGGCCAGGCGCTGGGCGCACGCAAGCCGCGTGAGGCTGAGGCCGTCGCCTACGAGGCGCTGCGCCAGGGCGGCCTGATGATGAGCCTGGTGGGCGCCATTATGGTGCTGTTCCCGGCGCAGCTGGTGGCGATCTTTATCAGCGACCCGGCGGTGATCGCTGCGGCCACGCCAACCTTGCGGGCGGCTGGCCTGGTGCAGCCAGCGCTGGCCGTGAGCTTCATCCTGCTGGGCGCGCTGCGCGGCGCGGGCGACACGCGCTGGCCGCTGTTCAGCCGCCTGCTTACCACCTGGGCCGTGCGGCTGCCGCTCACCTTCCTCGTGGTGGGCTGGATGGGCATGGGCCTCGGCGGAGTCTGGCTAGCCATGTGCGCCGACTTTACGCTCCAGGCTATCCTGGTGCTGTGGCGCTTTAGCTCGGGCAGCTGGAAGCGGATTGAGGTGTGAGAGGGTGGACGGTGGACGGTGGACGGTGGACGGGGGCATAAATAAACCGGAAATCTGTGTCATCTGTGGAAAAATGCTCGGTTCATAGACGAGGCTCCTATGATCGACTTGGCGCCGAAGAATGCGTACAGCTTTGAGCTGGCGACGCCGCTAGTGGCGGCGGCGGGGAGCCTTGGCTACGGGGTGGAGGTGGCGAGGCAGTTGGGGTTTGCGCAGCGCGGGGCGGCCCACGGCCTGGGCGCGCTGATCACGCGCACCACCACGCCGCGCGCACGCCGCGCCCGCCCGCTGCCCACGCTGATCGAGACGCCAGCGGGCCTACTGTACACGGGCCTAGAGCACAACCCTGGCCTGCGGGCGCTGCGCGAGCGCTTTGCGCCAGCCTGGGCGGCCTGGGAGCTGCCCGTGATCGTGAGCGTGGCCGCCGACAGCGCCGAAGCGCTCGCCGAGGCCGTGGCCGAGCTCGACATGCTTGAGGGCGTGCGCGGGCTGGAGCTGCCGCTCGCGCTCAATGGCGCCCTCACGCCGGAGCTAGCGGCGCGCCTGGTGGCGATAGTGCGGGCGGCCACGCCGCTCCCCTTGATTGTGAAGCTGCCCGGACACGCCTCAGACCTGCTCGCCCTGGCGCGGGCCGTGGCCGACGCTGGCGCCGACGCCCTGAGCCTGATCGACGGCCTGCCCGCCGCCGTGCCTGGCGCTGGCGGGCGCAGCGAGGGGCTGCTCTGCGGGCCTGCGCTGCGCCCCCTGGCCCTGCGCGCCTTGGCGGCGGTGCGTGCGGCGGTGGAGCTGCCGCTGCTTGGCGGCGGGGGCGTGCTGGATGCGAGCGACGCACGCGCACTGCTGGACGCCGGGGCCACGGCGGTAGCCCTCGGGAGCGCGCTGCTGAATGATTTGCGTGCCGCCGCGCGGATTGTGGCCGTGCTGTAGGGGCGCCGCGCCCCGATTGTAGATGCTTCAGCGGAAAGCGCCCAGGCGGGCGCACAAGCGGATGGGTAACCCAACATAGGGCGGATTGACAGCGCCCCCCGGCTCAGCTATGCTCTGCGCTATGCTTATCTGGTGATCGGGCTGGGGCGAGTTGCTCCTCGGCTGTTTTGTGCTGTCTAAGGAGGAGCGATGCGAGTAGGGCTCGACTTCGGCACCACCAATTCGAGCGCGGCGATCTACGACGGCGAGCGGCTCACGCTGCTGCCCCTCGACCCGGTCAACAGTAGCCCGAGCGTCATGCGCTCGACGCTGTTTATGACCCGTGAGGGCGCCGCCTACATCGGCCGCGAGGCGATCAACCGTTTTACCGAGGGCAACGTCGGGCGCGAGATCGAGTACGAGTGGCGCTACATCGGCGAGGCCGAGGTGACCTTCGCCGACCTCGGCACGCAGCAGCAGGCGCTTTACGCGCAGGTGGATGCAAACGCCCCCGGCAGGCTCTTTCAGTCGCTCAAGACGGGCCTGCGCGACAAGAGCTTCAAGCGCACTAACGTGTTTGGCACCACCTACACCCTGGAGGAGCTGATCGCCATCGTGCTGCGCCTGATCCTGGAGCGCGTGGAGGCCAGCACCGGCGAGAAGGTGAGCGGCATGGTCGTGGGCCGCCCTGTCCACTACAGCCTCGACCCCAAGCTGGACGCGCTGGCCTTCGAGCGCATGCAGGCGGCCTGCGCCCTCGCCGAAATCCCTGAGGTGACGTTTCTGGAGGAGCCTACCGCCGCCGCGCTCTCCTACGCCAGCACCGCC
>JAYUYB010000872.1:0-6377 GCA_043752655.1 Chloroflexota bacterium | reverse complement strand
TCCAGCCCTCGGGGATGCTCCATATCGGCAACTACCTTGGCGCGATCCAGCAGTGGGTCGCCGGCCAGGGCGCGAAGGTGAACTTTATCTGCATCGTGGATCTGCACGCGATCACGGTGCCCCAGGCGCCAGAGGCGCTGCGCCGACAGACCCGCGAGCTGGCCGCGCTGCTGCTTGCGGCCGGTATCGACCCGCAGCGCACCACGCTGTTTGTGCAGAGCCACGTGCGCGCCCACGTCGAGGGCTGCTGGGTGCTCAACTGCGTCACCCCGATCGGCTGGCTCGAGCGCATGACTCAGTACAAGCTTAAGTCGACCACGCAGGAGAGCGTGCTCACCGGCCTGCTCGACTACCCCGTGCTCCAGGCCGCCGATATCCTGCTCTACGACACCGACGAGGTGCCCGTGGGCGACGACCAGAAGCAGCACGTGGAGCTCACGCGGGACATCGCGCAGCGCTTCAACGGGCTCTACGGCGAGACGTTTGTGATCCCAAAGCCGGTGATCCGCGCCAGCGGCGCCCGCATCATGGCCCTGAACGACCCGACCGCGAAGATGAGCAAGAGCGACTTCACGCGCGGCCACGCCATCCGCATCACCGACACGCCAGACGAGATCCGCTGGGTGCTGAAGCGCGCCGTCACCGACGCCGTAGGCATGGTCGGCTTCAGCGACGACCCGGCGCGCGCGGGCGTGAACAACCTGCTCCAGATCTTCGAGCTGTTTACCGGCCAGAGCAGGCCGGAGATCGAGGCCCACTTCGCCGGCAAGGGCTATGGCGCCCTCAAGAGCGATGTGGGCGAGGCCGTGATCGAGGGCCTGCGCCCGATCCGCGAGCGCTTCCAGGCGCTTGTGACAGCCCCAGACGAGCTCGACCGCATCCTCGCCATCGGCGCCGAGCAGGCGCGAGCCGTGGCCGAGCCCAAGATTCGCCAGGTGATGGAGCGCGTGGGCTTTGTGCTGCCTGCATGATGCGAAATGCGAAATGTAACCCCTCCCCTGTACTAGAAAGCACCCCAGTGGATCTTAAGTCCGGCTATCCATTTTGGCCGATCAACAGCGGGCTGCTCGGCGTCTACCCCACGCTCAAAGCGGATCTGGACTGCGACGTGGCCGTGATCGGCGCGGGCATCTCCGGCGCCCTGGCGAGCTACCTGCTGGTGCAGGCTGGCGCGTCGGTCGTGACGCTGGACCGGCGCGCTGTGGGCATGGGCAGCACCAGCGCCAGCACGGCCTTGCTCCAGTACGAGGTGGACACACCGCTGGTGGAGCTGACAAAGCTGGTGGGCGAGGCCGACGCCGTGCGCAGCTACCTGCTCTGCCTGGAGGCGATCGTGAAGCTAGAGCAGCTGGTGGGCGAGCTCGGCGACGACTGCGGCTTCGAGCGCAAGCGCAGCCTCTACCTGGCGAGCCGACCCCGTGACCGCAAGGCCTTGGAGGAGGAGTACCGGGCGCGCCTGGCCTGCGGCATCCGGCTCGATCTCCTGACGCCCGACGACATCACCGCGCGCTTCTCGTTCAGCGCGCCTGCCGCCCTGCTCTCGTACGACGCCGCCCAGGTAGACGCCTACAGGCTGACTCACGCGCTTTTCCGCAAGGCGGTCGCTCAGGGGCTGCGCCTGTACGATCGCACCACTGTGACCGCCTACGAGCCCGAGGCCGGCGGCGTAACGCTCACCACCGAGCGGGGCTGCAAGGTGCGGGCGCGCAAGGTCGTACTTGCGGCGGGCTTCGAGGCCCAGCAGTATCTGCGGCGGCGCGTGGTGGATTTTCGTAGCTCGTACGCGCTGGTGAGCGAGCCTGCCGGGCCGGTGCCGGGCTGGGGCGAGGAGCAGTGCCTGATCTGGGAGAGCGCGCGGCCCTATACGTACCTTCGCACTACCAGCGACGGCCGCGTGCTGATCGGCGGTGAGGACGACTCCCTCGACAACGATCTGGCGCGCGACCGGCGGCTCGCGAAGAAGACCAAGCGGCTCGCCAAGCGCTTCCACGAGTTCTTCCCCGCGCACGAGCTAGAGGTGGCCTACAGCTGGGCAGGCACCTTTGGCGAGACGAAAGACGGCCTGCCCTACATCGGTACGAACGACGAGTTTCCCAACGCCTACTTCGCCCTCGGCTACGGCGGCAATGGCATTACCTACAGTATGATCGCGGCCGAGCTGATCCGCGATATGTTTTGCGGTAGGCCCAACCCCGACACGGCCATCTTTCGCTTTGACCGCTAAGCTCTGGGACTCAAGGAACAAGCCTATGTACTCTCCAAGCCTGGACGAAGTGCGCGCCCTGCGCGACCAGGGCAACCTCTGCCCGATCTACCGTGAGATCCTGGCCGACCTGGAGACGCCCGTGTCGGCGTACCTGAAGGTGGCCCAGGGCGCCCAGAGCTTTCTGCTGGAGAGCGTCGAGGGCGGCCAGCATATCGCGCGCTACTCGTTTATCGGCAGCGACCCGTACCTGGTGCTGCGGCTCGACGGCGGCACGGCGCAGGCCTCCCAGGGCGGCTACAAGCAGAGCCTGCCCTACAGCGATCCGCTCACCGTGCTCGGTAGCTACCTGAGCGAATACCGGCCCGTGCGCCTGCCGGATCTGCCGCGCTTCGTGGGCGGGGCCGTGGGCTACTTTGGCTACGAGACGGTGAGCCACTTTGAGCGGCTGCCCGTTCCAGAGCGCTGCGACTACGAGATGCCCGAGGGCTTCTGGATGTTCGTGGACACGCTGCTGATCTTCGACCACCTGCGCCACAAGATCAAGGTGCTCTCGCACGTCCATCTGGATGCGCCGAACCTGGAGGCCGAGTACCGCCGCGCCACGGCGAAGATCGAGGCCCTGGTAGAGCGGCTACAGCGACCGCTGACGGCCAACGACCAGCGACCCACGGGCGCCGCGCCGCGCAACTACGAGCCCCACTCGGAAGTGGCCACAGCGCTACCGTCTACCGTCAACCGTCTATCGTCGAACATCACGCGTGAGCAGTACCACGCCAACGTGCTGCGGGCCAAGCAGTACATCGCGGCGGGCGATATCTTCCAGGTGGTGCCGTCGCAGCGCTTCATTCGGCCTACCAGCGCCGACCCGGTGACGATCTACCGCGCACTGCGCACCGTGAACCCCTCGCCCTACATGTTTCTGCTGCGCACCGGGGAGGGCGACCTTGTGGGCGCCTCGCCGGAGCTGCTGGTGCGCGTGCAGGAGGGCGAGCTGCTCACCCACCCGATCGCGGGCACGCGCAGGCGCGGCCACGACCAGGCCGAGGATCTGGCGCTGGCCGAGGAGCTGCTCCACGATGAGAAGGAGCGCGCCGAGCATCTGATGCTGGTAGACCTTGGGCGCAACGACATCGGGCGGGTGAGCGAGCCGGGGAGCGTGCGCGTGCCCGACTTTATGTTCGTGGAGAAGTACAGCCACGTCATGCATCTTGTCAGCCACGTGACGGGCAAGCTGCGCAGCGATCGGTCCGCGCTGGACGCGCTGCGGGCCTGCTTCCCCGCCGGCACCGTGAGCGGCGCGCCGAAGATTCGGGCCATGGAGATCATCGCGGAGCTAGAGGGGACGCGCCGGGGCATCTACGCGGGCTGCGTTGGCCACGTGGGATTTAACGGCGATCTGGACACCTGCATCGCGCTGCGCACTATGGTGGTGCAGGGCGGGGTGGCCTACGTGCAAGCTGGCGGCGGCGTAGTGGCCGACAGCGACCCGGAGTCCGAGTATCAGGAAAGCTGCAACAAGGCGGCAGCCCTGCTGCGCGCCATCGATATAGCGGAGGAGCTGCTGTAAGCGACGACGGCAGCCCGCGCCTGCGCGCCGCGCCCAAGGGCTGCTCGCCGATCTAGAGGCGCTACCCTTTCACCCCAAGCGCCAGCAGATCCATGTACGTCGCCACGAACTCCGGCTGCCGCAGCATAAACGCCTCGGAGCTGGCGTCGGTGAGCGCATCGAAGGCCGTAAGCATCGTGGGCGACAGGTATGGCCTTGCCCGCAGGCGTAGGTCGGAGAGCTTCCAGTGCAGGTAGAGCTCATCGTCTGGGGCGAGGGGTGCGTGGCGGGCGCGGCTGTATGGAGTCAACCGACAGTCGGCCAGGCCGGCCTCGCTGAAGAGCATGCGCAGATCGCGCCCTACCGCCAGCTGATCCGGGTTAGCGGCCTTCAGCGAGGCGAGCTGCGCCTGCCGCACAGCTAGCTCCACGTCGGGCGGCCAGGGCAGCATCATTTGGTGCAGCAGATCGTTCTCCAGCACGGCCACCACGCCGCCGGGGCGCGTCACGCGGCGCAGCTCGCGCAGGGCGCCAAGCGGGTCCGGCAGGCTAAACATGCTCTGGGCGCACCAGGCAAGGTCGAAGCTGTCGTCGTCGAATGGCAAATCGTAGGCATCGGCCAGCTGCAGGCTGATCCTGGCGCCCACGGGCGAGGCGGCGGCGGTGCGGTGGGCGAGCTCCAGGTAGGCGGGCGAGAGATCCACGGCCACTACCTCGCCGTGGGGCGCCAGGCGCTCAGCGAGCCAGACGGCGTAGGCGCCATCGCCGCAGGCCAGATCGAGCACGCGGTCGCTGGGGCGCAGCGGCAGATCGGCGACCACAGCGCGCAGCTCAGCGGCGTGGGCGCTATGGAATGCCGCGAGCATAGGCGCGTAGGCCGGCAGCTCCGCCTCGCGCAGACCACCCCCCACCTCGCGGGCAAACAACATATGCTCAGACAGCATCGTAGCCTCGGTTTCCAGTTGCTTTTCATTCATCGCAGCTGGCACAATACAAGAGTTGTGCCGAGGCGCACGTCCCGCCCCTAGCGCTTTTTGCCGCCAAGCAGCCCGCCGAAGAGCCCGCGCACGATCTCCTGGCCGTTGCGGCTGCTAATGAACCTGAAGGCGCCTTTGGTGATGCCCTCCATCTGGCGCTGCTGCTCGCGCTGCTGGCGCTCAAGCTCGCGCTGGGCCTCCTTCGCCTCGCGCCCCGCCTCGCGCTGCGCCTTCTCAGCCTCCTGCGCCGCCGCCTTCGCCTCGCGCTCCGCCAGCTTCGCCTCCTGGGCGGCCAGTTTGCGCGCAGCCTCGGCCTCCTGCTCGGCCAGCTTGCGCGCCTCGGCCTCGGCAGAGGCTGCGGTGGCCTGCTCGGCCCGCGCCTGTAGCAGCTCGTAGGCAGACTCGCGGTCCACTGCGGTGTCGTACACGCCGGCCACTAGGCTGGCCTGCATGATCGCCTGGCGCTGCGCGGGCGTAATCGCGCCGATCTGGCTGTGGGGTGGCAGCACGAAGGCGCGCTGCACAATCTCCGGCTGGCCCTTCTCGTTCAGAAACGAGACCAGCGCCTCGCCCACGCCAAGCTCGGTGAGCGCCGTCTCAACATTCAGCTCTGGGTTCACGCGGAAGTTCTGGGCCGTGGCCTTGATCACCTTCTGATCTTTGGGCGTGAAGGCGCGCAGGGCGTGCTGCACCCGGTTGCCGAGCTGGCCGAGCACGTTGTCCGGCAGGTCGCCGGGGCTCTGGGTAACAAAGTAGACACCCACGCCCTTCGAGCGGATCAGGCGCACCACCTGCTCGATTTTGTCGGTGAGCGCCTCGGGGGCGTCGCTGAACAGCAGGTGAGCCTCGTCGAAGAAAAAGACCAGCTTCGGCTTGTCCACGTCGCCCACCTCGGGCAGTTGCTCGAACAGCTCGGAGAGCAGCCAGAGCAGGAAGGTGGCGTAGAGCTTGGGCGAGCGGATCAGCTTGTCGGCGGCGAGGATGTTCACCACGCCGCGGCCGCGCGCATCGGTCTGGATCAGGTCGTCGAGGTTAAAGGCCGGCTCGCCGAAGAAGGCCTCGCCGCCCTCCTGCTCCAGGGCAAGCAGGTTGCGCTGGATGGCGCCCACGCTCGCGGCGGAGACATTGCCGTAGGCGGTGGTAAACTCTTTGGCGTTGTCGCCCACGAACTGGACCATCGCGCGCAGATCTTTGAGATCGAGCAGCAGCAGGCCGTTGTCGTCGGCGATCTTAAAAAGCATGGTAAGCACGCCGGCCTGCGTATCGTTCAGGTTGAGCAGGCGGCCAAGCAGCAGCGGGCCCATCTCCGAGACGGTGGTGCGCATAGGGTGGCCCTGCTCGCCGAACACATCCCAGAACGTGACGGGGCTGCCCTCCCAGCTATGCTCCTCCAGGCCAAGCTGCTTGATGCGCTCTAGCAGCCTCGGCTTCGGCTCGCCGGGCTGCCCGATGCCGGAGAGGTCGCCCTTGATGTCGGCGGCGAAGACGGGCACGCCGATCCGCGAGAAGGCCTCGGCCACCGTCTGGAGCGTCACCGTCTTGCCGGTGCCGGTGGCGCCAGCGATCAGGCCGTGGCGATTGGCTAGGGCAGGCAGCAAGCAGACGTCTATAGCGCTCTTCGCGATCAGCATCGGCTCGGCCATTGGTCG
>JAYUYB010000871.1:0-2516 GCA_043752655.1 Chloroflexota bacterium | reverse complement strand
CCAGTTCGACGCTCGCGAGGGCGGCTTCGGCGGCGCCCCCAAGTTCCCCCAGCCCATGAGCCTGGAGTTTCTGCTGCGCGCCCACCTGCGCGGCGACGTGCGCGCACTGCCGATGCTGGAGCTCACGCTGCGCAAGCTGGCGCGCGGCGGCATCTACGACCAGCTGGGCGGCGGATTCCACCGCTACAGCGTGGACGAGCGCTGGCTCGTGCCACACTTCGAGAAGATGCTCTACGACAACGCGCTGCTCGCCCGGCTCTACCTGGAGGCGCACCAGCTTACCGGCAACCCCGCCTACCACCTGATCGCCGAGGAGACACTGGCATACCTGCTGCGCGAGATGCGCCACCCCGAGGGCGGCTTTTACAGTAGCCAGGACGCCGACAGCCTGCCTTACCCTGACGCCCCTCACGCCGAGGAGGGCGTCTTCTATGTCTGGACCCCCGACGAGCTACGCGAGCATCTGGGCGAGGATGCGGCGCTCTTCTGCCAGCTCTATGATGTGAGCCGCCAGGGGAACTTCGAGGGTAAGAATATTCTCAACCTGCCCCGTGAGGTCGCCGAGCTCGCTCGCATAACCGGCGTGAGCGCGGCGCGCTTCGAGCAGGTGGCGGCGCGTGGTCGCGAGCGGCTCTACGCCGCGCGGTCGCAGCGCCCCTGGCCGTTCCGCGATGAGAAAATCATCACCGCGTGGAACGCGATGGCGCTGCGCGCGCTCGCTGTTGCCGCCGGCCCAAACGGCGCACAACCGTGGCTCGCGGCCGCCCAGGGTTGCGCGCGCTTCCTGCTCACCTATCTGCGCCGCCCCGACGGGCGCCTGCTGCGCTCCTGGAAGGATGGGCGCGTCGGCCCGCTCGGCTTCCTGGAGGACTACGCCCTGCTCGTGGATGCCCTGATTGCGCTTCACGCCGCGGATGGCGACCCGGAATGGCTGCGTGAAAGCGTGGCCCTCGCCGATGCCATGCTGAGCCTGTTCTGGGACGAAGCGACGGCCGGCTTCTACGACACCGCCCACGACCAGGCGCCCCTGGTGCTGCGCCCGCGCGACATTGGCGACAACGCCACGCCATCGGGCCACTCGGTGGCCACCGAGGCCCTGCTGCGCCTCGCCGCCCTCACCGGCAACGAGCTGTACCGCGCGCGGGCCGAGGCCGTGCTGGCCAGCCAGTCCCCGTTGCTGGTGCGCTTTCCCGCCGGCTTCGGGCGCATGCTCTGCGCCGCCGATCTTGCCATCGCCTCGATCAAAGAGCTGGCACTGGTGGGCGACCCGCTCGCCGCCGACACGCGGGCGCTGCTGGAGGTGGCACTTGGCGCCTACCGCCCGCACCTTGTGCTGGCCCGCCTCGCCCCCGGCGACGACGAGGCCGCCGCGCTCACCCCGCTGCTCCAGGGCCGCGAGGCCGTAGCTGGCATCGCCACCGCCTACGTCTGCGAGCGCTTCGTCTGCAAGCTGCCCGTCCAGACGCCCGAGGCATTGGCGGAGCAGCTGCGGTAGCTTCCGGGAAGGGGGCGCACCGCGCACCGCTTCCGGGAAGGGGGGCGCAACACGATGGCTTGGCATGGGAGGCTTCCTTACCCGGAAGCTACTACAAGTTTTGCACTTCCTCCACATCAACCAGCTCTACAATCAGGCCAGCGGCGCCTCGCGCTACTTCAGCGAGATCGGCGAGCGCCTCGTGCGTGAGGGCCACCGTGTAACCGTGCTTTCCACCGACGCACTAGACCTTGAGTATTTCTGGGACGGCAGCAAGCGGCGCGTGGTCGAGCGCGAGGCGGAGCACGGCGGTGTGCGCGTGCTGCGCTTCCCTGTGCGCCGCGCGCCTGGCCCACCCATTGTGTACCCCGTGATCCGCCGCCTGATGGTGGAGCTTGGCCGCCTGGGGTCGGCCAGTGTGCCGTTGCTGCGCCGCATGGCCACGCTCACGCCGCGCCTGCCGGAGCTGGAGCGCTACCTCGCCACTTCGCCCGAGCTGGCCGACGTGGCTCTGGTACATACCACCAATATCACCCTCGATTTCGCCATTGTGCCTGTGGCGCGCTGGGCGCTGGCGCGTGGCATCCCCCACCTGTGCACGCCCTTCGTGCATCTGGGTGAGCCAGGTAGCCGCCAGATTGTGCAGTACTACAGCATGCCCCACCAGATCGCCCTGCTACGCGAGGCGGCCGGCGTCGCCACGATGACCACGCTGGAGCGCGATTTCCTGACAGCGCGCGGCGTGCCGGCGGAGCGCGTGGCCGTGGTGGGCGCGGGCGTCGATCTGGCGGAGGTGGCCGGGGGCGATGCGGCGCGCTTTCGGGCTGTCCACGCCATCAGCGGGCCGATCGTGCTCAGTCTTGGGGCCGCCGCCTACGACAAGGGCAGCGTGCATGTGCTGGAGGCCCTGCGTCGGCTTTGGGCGCAAGGGCTTGACGTAACGTGGGTGCAGTGTGGGCCGCTGCTGGGCCACTTCGAGGCCCACTACGCCCAGCTTCCTGTGCATGAGCGGGCCCACACCCGTGTGCTTGGCCACGTGAGC
>JAYUYB010000870.1:0-2516 GCA_043752655.1 Chloroflexota bacterium | reverse complement strand
GTAGTGCGGCCCAAGGCGGCCCTGGATCTGGTCGCGGATCGCGAAGATCAGGCTGGCGTGAACATCGGGCCAGAGCCTCGGCGCCTCCAAATAGGGGTCCATGCCTCGAAATGGGATCTGCATACCTCACCTCGCATCTGCGCAATCGATACCCTCACTACGGTGTGAGCAACACCTTTGCCACGCCACCCGGCGCGCTCACCAGGCGCTCGAACCATGGTCCGCCCTCGGCCAGGTCGGCCTCGACGATCCATGGGTCTAGCCGCACGCCGCGCTCGGCCAGCAGCGCCACGGCGGCCATAAAGTCGGCGGGGCTGTACGCAAAGCTGCCGCGCAGCACCAGCTCGCGCCGGATCACGTCGGCGGCGGGGATGGGGCCGACCTCTTCGTGGAGACCGCTGAGGATGAGCGTGCCTGCCGCGCGCGTGGCGGCGACACACGCGGCGCGGGTAGCCGTGGCCCCCACCGCGTCCACCGCGACCGCCACGCCAACGCCGCCTGTCGCGGCCCGCACAGCCTGGGCCGCGTCCTCGCGCCCTGCGTTGATCGGGCGGCCGCCCAGCTCGGCGGCCATCGCCAGGCGGGCCGGCTCGAGGTCCGACACAAACACGGGGCCAGCGCCGTGCCGCAGCAGCACCTGGAGCGCGAGCAGCCCGATCGGCCCGGCGCCGGCGATAAGCACTGGCTCGCCCGCCACCGCGCCCGCCATGGCGCCGATGCGGATGGCCACGGCCACTGGCTCGGCCAGGGCGCCCTCACGCGCCGTCATGCCGTCCGGTAGGGGGACGACCGTCTCTGCGGGGGCGACGACGTACTCGGCGTAGGCGCCGGGACGATGGGCGCCGATCAGGCGTCGCTGCGCGCACAGCTGGCTGTCGCCCCGCTGGCAGTACGCGCACGCGCCGCAGGCCGAGAGCGGGTTGACCGTCACAAGCTGCCCTTCGCGCAGGTTGGGGTTGCGGGCTGCTGCCGCACTGCCCAGCGCGGCCAGCGTGCCGGCAAACTCGTGGCCCATCACCAGGGGCGGCACGCGCAGGGCGTTATGCCCCAGGTAGGCGCCTAGCTCCGAGCCGCAGATGCCAGCGTACGTTACGCGCACCAGCACCTCGCCGGGAGCGGGGGCGGGCGGCTCCTGCTCGCGCAGCGCCAACGCGCGCGGCCCCTCCCAGACCAGCGCCCTCACAGTGCTACCTCGGCGGCGATTGCAAGCATGATATCCCCTTTGTGCATAGACGCCTGGACGCTTCAGGGGCATTGTACCATCCAAAAATACGAAACAAATATCGCATTATAATGATCGCACATGCGGACTGGTTCGCCCATCAGGAGAGTGGCAGATGAAAGATCGTCGAGCCGGGAAGATCGAGCTGGCGCTGCTGGCCGCGCTCGCAGCCTTCACTGTCATCTCAGGCGTCTTTGTCGTTATGCAGGCGCTCACAGCGCAACCGATCATGCTGCCTGGCCTGGTCATCGACCGCCTGAGCGCGCTGATCACCCTGCTGGTCGCCGGCGTCGGCACGGTCTCGTACCGCTTCGCCCTGCGCTACCTCGACGGCGAGCCAAGCCAGCGGAGGCTACTGCGCTGGTTCTTCGTCACCGTCGCCGCAGCCTACGTACTGATGCCGGCCAATAACCTGTTGCTGCTTTTTGGCGCATGGCTCGTTACCAGCGTCGGCCTGCATCAGCTGCTCACCTTCTACGGCGACCGGCGCGAGGCCCACCCGCCTGCGCGCAAGAAGTTTCTGATTAGCCGCCTCGGCGACCTAACCCTGCTCGCGGCCATCTTTTTGATCGCCTGGCAGTGGGGCACGCTCGACCTACGCGAGTTCCTGGCACGGGTCGACGAGCCGACGCGCTGGCCGCTCGCCGCTGGCGCCGTGGCGATGCTGCTCGTGCTCACCGCGCTCACCAAGTCGGCTCAGTTCCCCTTCCACAGCTGGCTGCCCGAGACGATGGAGTCGCCCACGCCGGTCTCCGCCCTCATGCACGCCGGGATCATCAACGCCGGCGGCGTGCTGCTGCTCCACTTCGCAACGCTGCTCGTGCGCGTGCCCGAGGCCCTGTTCGTCCTGGCGCTCGCTGGCACCGTCACCGTCACCCTGGGGACGATCACGATGTGGGCGCAGACGACGGTGAAGCGCACGCTCGCATGGTCGACCGTCGCCCAGATGGGCTTTATGATGGTGCAGCTCGGTCTTGCCGTCTTCCCCGCCGCCGCCCTGCACCTGATTGGCCACGGCTGCTACAAAGCCTGGTCGTTCCTGCGCACCGGCGAGCTGCTCGCCCCGGCCCCCGCGCCCGTAAAACTCGCCCCCCGCCGCGAACTCGCCGTCTGGCTCGTTGGCGTCGTGGTCGCCGTTCCGGCCCTAGCGCTCGCCGCGACACTCACCGGCTTCACCCCGCTGCACTCGCCGGGCGAGCTAGCGTTGTCCGCCGTTGTCGCGCTTGCGATCGGCCAGCTCTGGGTGGCCTGGTTCCAGGCTGCGCCCACAAGGCGCGGGGCGCTCATAACCGTC
>JAYUYB010000869.1:0-2525 GCA_043752655.1 Chloroflexota bacterium | reverse complement strand
ACGGTGCGTTCAGCTTCGGCTATTCAGGCATAAGTGGGTTGCTGTCTTGAGCACGGCGTGTACTATCGCTAGTAGTGGGCGAGAGCGTGTGCGCTATTTCTGACCTTTCGACAGTGTTGAGTGCAGTTTTGTATTTTCCGCCGCCGACGACAACATCGCACGCCTCCTTGCTAGCCTCAGGTAACACTGAGGCCAGGGTGCAGCGTGGCTGTTGCAACTACTGCAACAGCTGAAGGGCAGAAGGAAGCAAAAGCTAGGGGAAGCGAGAGGTTCGCAGCAGTGGAAAAATAGCCCGAAAATCTGCGCAATCCGCGGATAGACTGCCCGGTGAGCGCCCGCTACGCTCCGAGCCCCGCCTCGACGTGTGCAAGCTCGGCGAACAGCCATTTCAAAGCTCTGTCGACAGGCTAGGGGCGAGGGGTTATCAGGAAGATACTATTCGTCAAGGAGCATAAAAAATGCTGCAGAATCTAGCCCAGATTGAGTCGGAGTTTGCGCGGCTCTCGCTCGACGACCAGATCCACCTGGTTGAGCGGCTGGTCCGCACGATTCGCCAGCGCACTGCACAGCCCCTTGTAAGCGATGCCGATCTGGCACGTATGGCGGGCGACTCTGAAATACAACGAGAGCTTGCCGACGTACAGGCTGAGTTTGCGGTCGCTGAGTTGGATGGCCTCGACGAGACGGTATGATCCTTCAGCGCGGGGAGATTTATTTTGTCAACCTTAGCCCGGTGCAGGGTCGCAAGCAGGCTGGGCATCGTCCCGTACTCATCCTCTCGGTCGATGCTATAAATCGCCTGCCCCTGGTTGTCTCCGTTGTTGTTGGCACCAAGGGCGAAAACCTGTCACGCGATTACCCGACCAATGTGCGCGTCAGCTCCGCTGAAAGCGGCCTGCTGATCGAGACCATGTTGCTTTGCTTTCAGCTACGCTCCCTTGAGCCAAAGCGCTTCCCAGAGCGGCTCGCAGGCCAGCTAGACAGCGCAGCCCTCGCGCGAGTCGGCAGTGCGCTACTGTCTGGGACTATAGTAACGCCTGCTTCCCCTGCTTGCTGCCAAACATCGCACGCCTCCTTACCTGCACACAGGCACGCCCCCCATCGGCGCGGGCGCACGCTGATGGAGGGCGCGAATGCTAGGCTCGCGGTCGCTGGACGAGGGCGTTTGCGCGGCTGCGCTAGCGCCGGTTGCCGAGGATGCGCAGCAGAAACAGGAACAGGTTGATGAAGTCGAGGTAGAGCGTGAGCGCGCCATAGATCGCCACGCGCCGCTCGCTCACCTCATCGCGCACCTCGGCGATCATGCGCTTGATCTTCTGCGTGTCGTACGCGGTGAGCGCCACGAAGATCAGCACGCCCGCGTAGGTGATGATCCAGTAGAGCGCGCTGTTGGCCAGGAAGATGTTCACGATTGAGGCCAGGACCAGGCCGATCAGGGCCATGAACAGGTACCCGCCCATGTTCGACAGGTCGCGCTTGGTAAAGTAGCCAACCGCGCTCATCGCGCCGAAGGTGCCAGCGGTGACGAAGAAGGTCGAGGCGATCGAGGCGCTGGTGTAGACCAGAAAGATCGCTGCGAAAGTCAGGCCATTCAGCGCGGAGTAGCCGAGAAACATACTCGTCGCCACCGCTGGCGCCATGCGCCCAACATTCGCGCTCAGGATCCAGACCAGCGCCAGCTGGGCGATGATCAGGCCGAAGAAGATCAGCGAGTTGCCGAAGATGGCGCCGACCAGCGCCGGGCTGCCGGCCACAAACATGGCCACCGCCCCGGTGACGAGCAGGCCAGCCATCATCCAGGCGTAGACCTGGTTCATCACGCCCTGGCGGCGGATCGCGTCGGTGGACGAACCGACATACGGTGAGTAGGACATCGGGCAACCTCCAGAGTAAGCAAGCGGGCGGCGCAGGGTGCGTGTCGCCTATGGATTATACGTCGTTGCAGGCCGAAATGTTACCACAGGCGCCCCGTGGTAGGGCTACATCATGTTCAGGAGGCGGGCGCGTGAACGCGCGCCGCGATGGCGCGCTGCGCCGGGCGCCCGCCTGCGCGGGCAGGTCCGGACGCGTCGGCGCGGGCCGACGCCCGGCCGCAGGCCCGGCCGCTGCGGTTTCAACCGCCGGGGTCTGGCAACCGCGCCCACAATATAGAGGCGCTGCTCGGCGAGTGCCAGCTACGCTCACAGCCGCGCCTCCACCTGTGCAAGCTCGGCGAGCAGGCGGCGGCGGCTGCCGCTCTCGGCGATGGCGCGGGCCTCGGCGAGGGCCGCGCGGGCCTCGGCGGGCGGCAGCAGCGGCGCCAGCCAGAGCCGCACCTGCGCGGCGAGGTGGCGCGTGCCAAGCGCATCGGCCAGGCTAAGGGCCGTGGACAGCCGCTGGATAGCCACGCTCGTCTGGCCGCGCCGCAGCGCTACCAGCCCCAGGTTGGCGGTGAGCCCCGCCACACGCTCGGGGAGCGCGAGCCGCTCTGCCAGGGCCAGGCCGGTGCTGAACTGCGCCTCGGCGCCGTCGAGGTCGTCGAGGGC
>JAYUYB010000868.1:0-6403 GCA_043752655.1 Chloroflexota bacterium | reverse complement strand
GAATAACATCGTCAGGGCGCCGCAGAGCGAGAGCATAAGCCGCACTGGGAGGTAGATGCGCCAGGCGCGGCCAAAGGCGCTGCGCCAGCTATCGATGGAGGCCGTGGGGGCGAGCAAGGCGCTATCAAGCGTGGCGGTTGGTGTAGAGCTCGTCATAGGATGTGCTGAGAGACGGCGCGAACTCGTGAATGGCGGCGACCACACGGGCCTGCGCGGTCTCGTCGAGATCGCTGTAGAACGGCAGGCGCAGCAGCCGCTCGCTCAGGGCCTCTGTCACCGGGCAATCGCCAGTGTCGTAGCCAAAGCGGCGACCCATAGGCGACAGGTGCAGCGGCACGTAGTGGAACACGGCAAGCACGCCGCGTGCCTTCAGGTGGGCGATCAGCGCCTGACGCTGGACCAGCGATGGCAGCAACATGTAAAACATGTGGTACGGCTGCTCGCAGTGAGCGGGCACGCTGGGCAGCTGCACGCCGTGGGCGTCCGCCCAACTCGCCAGGTGCGTTCGGTAGTATTCCCAGACCCGACGGCGACGAGCCTGGATCTGGGTGCGACTCTCCAGCTGCGCGTAGAGAAAGGCCGCCAGCAGCTCGGAGGGCGGGTAGCTTGAGCCAAGATCGACCCAGGTGTATTTGTCGACCTCGCCACGAAAAAAGCGCCCCCGATTGGTGCCCTTGTCGCGAATAATCTCCGCACGCTCGAAGAGCGCCGCGTCGTTGATCAGCAGGGCGCCGCCCTCGCCGCAGGTGAAGTTTTTGGTCTCGTGGAAGCTTTGCGTAGCCATGCAGCCGAAGCTGCCAAGGGCCCGCCCTTTGTAGCGGCCAAACAGACCGTGGGCGTTGTCCTCTACCACGGGGATGGCGTGGCGCGTGGCCAGCGCCATGATCGCGTCCATCTCGCAGCCCACGCCAGCATAGTGAACCGGCACAATCGCCTTCGTGCGTGGCGTGATCAGCGCCTCCAGCTGGCGCTCGTCCATGTTGAGCGTGTCGGGACGAATGTCGGCAAACACGGGGCGCGCCCCGCGCAGCACAAAGGCGTTCACGGTCGAGACAAATGTAAACGACGGGACGATCACCTCGTCGCCGGGCGCGATCTCGAGCAGCAGCGCGGCCATCTCCAGCGCGTGCGTGCAGGAGGTGGTGAGCAGCGTGTGAGGCACATGGAGCGCGCTGGACAGCAGCTCCTGGCAGGCCCGCGTAAAATGGCCGCTGCCCGAGATCTGCCCGCGCGCCACGGCCTGCGCCATGTAGCGCTGCTCGTCGCCCACAAAGCAGGGTTTATTAAAAGGAATAGCGTATTCCGTCATAGGAAACCTCAGTGGGGCAGGCACGCGCAAGGCGGCCTACCCGCGCTCAAACCAGCGATGGTACCAGAGCTGCACCGCGCTGGTGCGGAACCCGGCCCGCTGGTACAGCCGTTGGGCCGGGATGTTGCGCCCCTGCGTGATGACCGTGCAGCGGCTTGCGCCCTGCTCCACAAACCAGACGAGGGCGGCGCGGACGAGCGCCTGCCCGAGCCCCTGCCCGCGCAGTGCGTCGCTCAGGGCGATCAGGCTGATCTGGCCTGTGTCATCCGCGACGGTGCCGGTGATGTAGCCAGCTGGCTCTTCGTCGTAGCGGAGCGCTAGCGTGAGCGTTGGGCCAGCGCCGCGCCGCTGGAGCCAGAGCGCGTACAGCTCGGCGGCAGCCTCGGGCGGGAAGCGCCGATCATAGAAGAAGCGTGTGTCGGTGTGGCTCACCCGCGCGAGGGCCGCGAGGGCAGGCAGATCCTCCGGTTGGGCGTGGTCGATGCGTGCGCCTGCGGGGAGCGGCGGCGCGGGCGGGAGCGGTGCAGGCGACCGTGCAAGCGTCACCCGCAGATCTTTTAGGCCAAAACTAGCGGACTCCAGCAGCTCCACCGTGGCCGCATCGTCGGCGTCGGCGAGCATGTAGAGCGTCTCGATGTGCTCGTCGTCGGCCCAGCGCAACGCCGCCGCAAGGGTGACTGCGTCCAGGCGCCCCAGCGTGATCCTCCCGATCCGGCGACCGAAGAACGCGCTGTCCCAGGGCAGCAGCTGGCCGAGCTCAGTCATAGTGCGTGCCAACAAAGGCCGTGTCGCTGCGCACCGTATAGGAGGGTTTATCCATCAGGCGGAAGTGGACACGCGCCAGATACTCGCCAATAATGCCAAGGGCAAAGAGCTGGGCGCCCGAGAAGATCGCGATGATCGAGGCCAGAAAGGGGAAGCCGGGCACGACACCGCCCCAGATCAGGTAGCGCCCCACCACATAGAGCAGCACAAACAGCCCCACCATCGTAAAGCCGAAGCCGATCATGCTTGCCAACTGGAGCGGCATCGCGCTGAAGCCGGTCATCATGTTCAGGGCGTGGGTGAGCAGGCGCGGCAGCGTGTAGTTGGAGACCCCAACCCGCCGTGGCTCGTGGCGCACTGCGACCCCCGTGAAGCGCGTGGTGGCCCAGGTGAGCAGCACATCGATCGACACAAACGAGCCCTGGTACGAGGCAAAGGCTGCGCGCACCTGGGTCCGAAAGGCGCGAAAGGCACTGATGCGGCTGGCCGTCTCGGCGCCCATAGCGCTTTGCAGGGTAAGCTTGGTGATCTGCGAGGCGGCGTTGCGCCAGAAGCCGTGCTGCTGCTCGTGGGGCACGCCGTAGACCACATCGTAGCCCTCGGCCAGGCAGCTGAGCAGCAGCGGGATCTCCTCGGGCGGGTGCTGGAGGTCGTCGTCGATCGTGATGCAGATCGGGTAGCTGGCGGCGCGGATGCCAGCCAGTAGCGCATTGTGCTGGCCGAAGTTGCGCATCAGGTCGATCCCGCGCACAAACCGGTAGCGCTCGGCCAGCCCGGCGATCACCGCCCAGGTGCCGTCGCGGCTACAGTCGTTGACCAGGATTACCTCGAAGGCGTGGCTGTGCGTGCTCAGCACAAGCGCCAGGCGCTCGACCAGGGCCTCCAGGCTTTGCTCGCTGTTATAGGCGGGGACGATCACCGAGATGGAGGTGAGGATGGCAAGCTGGGGCGACACCATCACGCCAGGAGCCACACGACGCTCAACGCTCAAGCTGCACCTCCTTGCCTGCGTGCTGTGCGCATCAAAAACAAAGCCGCGCCAGCGTGAGCTCATTATGAAGAGCGTGCGTACGACAAAATTAGGGACGGTGGGCGGTGGACGGTGGACGGTGGGTTGCTACCGTCTACCGTCTCTCGCCCACCGTCGGTGTCACGCTAGCGCCCGAAAGATCACGTCCCAGAGCGTAGAGTTATGCTCGGCAGCCTCGACGATATCGTCCCAGAGCACGGGCGGCGTCTGGAGCAGCGTATCCTGGGCGATAATCTCGGCCCAGTTCAGGCGCATGGGGTCGGCGTCCGGCACGCCTGCGGCGCGCATCTCGCGCAGAAACGCCTCGGCCACTATGCCGTAGCCGATCGTGGTGGGGTGGAAGCAATCCAGGCTGAAGATGCCGCCCTGGTAGCGCTGGCCCTCCTCACGCGTGCCGAGCCGCAGAATGTTGGGGATCGGGTCGAGCCGCAGCAGCGCGTGATCGGCGATACCGAGCCGGGCGTAGTAATCTTTGATCGCGCGCTCGGGCGTGCCGCTGAGGTTGTTGCGCTTTACGGCGAGCTGATCGAGCACGGCGCAGAGATCCACGCTCCGCCAGCGCGGGCCAGAGCCCGCCACAATGCTGATGATCGCCTCGTTGAAGCGGTTGATCGTCTGGTCGATCATGGCCGCCTCCGCGCCGGTCAGCTTGGCGTGGAAGATCGGGTTGAAGCTGCTCTGGTTCTGGAAGAAGCGGCCATAGTAGGCGAAGTAGGTGCCGTCGAAGGGCGGGATGCCCTGCGTCACCGGCGGGATTGTGACGTGCGGCACGGTGCCCACGAAGACATTCGTGCTAGCTGGCAGGATGCCTTTGAGCTCCTCCACCAGGGTGGCAAAATCCTGGGCGAAGACCTCCGGGTGGGTGAGCGTAAAGCGGCGGCGCTCCTGCGGATTCAGGCCAGCGTCCTCGCGGCCCATCGGGCGCAGATCCAGCGACAGCACCGTGCCGAGGGCGTCGTTGGCGCCGAGCCAGATGATCAGGTTCTCGACGCCCTCCTCGGCGACGATCTGGCGCAGGTTCTCCAGCATGGTCCAGCTCTCGCGCTCGGGGCGATGGCGCGGGTTGAGCACGCGGATGGCGGTGCGGTACATGGATGCGGAGGGCAGGCCTAGAAAGTCGTCCGTGATCGACCCGTCCTCATCGCGGATCACGCGGCGGGCGAAATCGCTGTTCACGCTGTAGGCGTCGGCCACGCGAAAGCCCCAGACGGCGAGGTTGTGGTAGACGCCGCCAAACGCGGCCGGACGCGCCCCGGCGCCGCGCTCGTAGAGATCCTCCACCTCGTCCAAAAAGCGGCTGAGCAGGCCGGGGAAGCGGAAAAACCACTCGCCCATGCCTATATCGGGGCCAAGCGTGAGCGCCATCGAGCGCAGCATCAGCTCGAGGTTGAGCGGCAGGCCGCTGCCGGGGAAGCTGGGCACGCGGAACTCGTAGGGCACGCGCAAGCCGAACGAGCGCGCGATCAGCGCGGGGTATGAGAGGTCGGTGCGAAAGATCGCTCCGCTCTGAAACCCTTGGGTCAGGCTATCGCCCAGCGCAACGAGCTTTGCCACGGGAATCTCCTTGTTCCAGTAGACGATCGACGACCGAGCCATTTGGATCACGAAGCCGCGAATGGGTGCGAACCACCGCGAACCCGGCCACACACGTTGCGCGCCATTCATGGTCCAGGACTTCGTGGTGGTTCGTGCCACTTCGCGTCGTTCGCGGTCCAGACGGCTCGGGGTTCTCCAGTCCAAACTGCTATTCCGCCTGCGCGCTCTCGGCCAGCAGCTGGCGCAGCACGTACTGCAAGATGCCGCCGTGGATGTAGTACTGGAGCTCCTGCGGCGTGTCGATGCGCGCGATCGCGGGGAACTCCAGCACGGTGTCATCGGCGCGAGCGGCGCGCACGGTGAGCACGCGGCCCCCGGCGAAGGCACTGGCGATGGCGTCCTGGAGCCCAAGGATGTCGAAGACCTCGTTGCCGGTGAGGCCCAGGCTCTCCGCACTCTGGCCGGGCCGAAACTGGAGCGGCAGCACGCCCATGCCCACCAGGTTCGAGCGGTGGATGCGCTCGTAGCTCTCGGCGATCACCGCCCGAATGCCCTGGAGGTACGGGCCCTTGGCGGCCCAGTCACGCGAGGAGCCGGAGCCGTACTCCTTACCCGCCAGGATCAGCAGGGGCGTGCCGTCGGCCTTGTAGCGCATAGCCGCGTCGTAGAGCGGCAGGATCTCGCCGGTGGGCAGGTAGGGCGCAAAGCCGCCCTCGGTGCCGGGGGCCAGCTTGTTGCGCAGGCGCACGTTGGCGAAGGTGCCGCGCACCATCACCTCGTCGTTGCCGCGCCGCGAGCCGTAGCTGTTGAACTCGCTGGTGTCTACGCCGTGCTCGATCAGGTACTTGCCGGCGGGCGAGTTGGCCTTGATACTGCCAGCGGGCGAGATATGGTCGGTGGTGATGCTGTCGCCAAGCAGCGCCAGGGCGCGGGCGCCCTCGATCTCGCGCACGCGCTCCGGTGGCTGCGCGGGCATGCCGTCGAAGTAGGGCGGGCGCTGAACATAGGTGCTCTGCTCATCCCAAGTAAAGCGGTCGCCGGTGGGCACATCGATGCCCTCCCAGAGCTCGTCGCCCACAAACACCGTCGCGTAGCTCTTGCGATACATGTCGGACTCGATCGCCTGCTCGATCGTCGCCCGCACCTCGGCCTGCGAGGGCCAGATGTCGTGCAGCAAGACGGGCGCGCCGTCCTTGCCCGTGCCGAGCGGCTCGCTCGTAAAGTCGATGTCGATGCGGCCCGCGATGGCGAACGCCACCACCAGCGGCGGGCTCATTAAGTAGTTGGCCTTGACCTCAGACTGCACGCGGCCCTCGAAGTTGCGGTTGCCGCTAAGCACCGAGGTGGCCACCAGGCTGCCCTGCTCAATCGCGGCGCTCACCTCGGCGGGGAGCGGGCCGGAGTTGCCGATGCAGGTGGTACAGCCGTAGCCCACCGTGTTGAAGCGCAGCGCGTTCAGATACTCAGAGAGGCCCGCTTTGTCGAGATACTCGGTGACAACCCTGGAGCCGGGGGCGAGCGAGGGCTTCACCCAGGGCTTCGTGGTGAGGCCGTGCTCCACAGCCTTCTTCGCCAGCAGGCCGGCGGCCACCATCACCGAGGGGTTCGAGGTGTTGGTGCAGCTGGTAATCGCGGCGATTACCACGGAGCCGTGCTGTAGCTCGTAACCCTCCCCGTCGTCGGTTGCCACGGCCACGGCGCTGTCGTGCAGGTCGAGCAACGCCACTGGCGCGGCAGGGTTGATGATACCGGGCACCGCGCGC
>JAYUYB010000867.1:0-6410 GCA_043752655.1 Chloroflexota bacterium | reverse complement strand
ACAAGGCCGCGCACCACAATCCCGCTCTGGCCGCTAGGCAGCACGCCGGACTGCTCGATGCGTGCGACCACACCAACCGGGTAGAGCTGGGCGATCAGGGGCAGGTCGCCGTCGGCGTCGGCGTCGGGGCGCCGGGGCACGAGCAGCACATGGCGCCCATTCTTGAGGGCCGCCTCGGCGGCGGCCAGGTTCTCGTCGTTCAGGGTAAGGCTGATCACAGTATGAGGAAAGACCACCGCGCCCTCGAGGGCGATCAGTGGCAGTGTCTCGGGGGCCACGGGCGCCTCGATTGTGCTTTCGTTCGGCTCGCTCATGGGGGGTTACTCCTTGAAAGCGGAACATCGGTTCCGCGTTACAGGTATTATGGAACCGAGCCCTGGCGGTGTCAATGCTTGCGAGGGGCCGCGCGCCATGTTCTAGCGCAATGTTTACATTTGGAGCACGCGGCGCCAATTTGACGCCCCCCGAAGGGTATGCTACCCTCCAGCCCGGTGGATCGCTCTCAGTGAAAGGAGGTGCAGCAATGGCTTGTTTCGTCCACAACCTGCATGAGCCGGCCCCTGCTGCGATCTGTGGCACGGCCCGCTCCCTTGTGGAGTGCGCCTCGTAACCAGAAGCGTTCCTTCCGTCCGTGTGAACGCTCCGTCGTTCGTTTAGCGGCACAGGCTGTCCGGCGAATCTGCCGGGCCACAGTCGGCGTGCCCGCATACGCGCGACGCGCTCAGCGGCCTGAAGGAGCCTTTACGGCCACAGGTGTACGCCACGCCTGTGGCCGTTTGATTCAAGCAACAACATGAGCGCGGCTACGGGTGTTCGCCCGTGGTCGCGCTTTTCGCTGCCTTTTTTTCAGGAGCAATTTGTGAATCCTCGCCTCAGGAAGTTCTTTTCGTACTACGAGCCATATCGCGGGCTGCTGATTGCCGACCTGCTCTGCGCGTTCGTCGTCTCAGCCGTGACGCTGGCCCTCCCGCTTTGCACGAACTACATCACCAGGATGGTGCTGGAGGGGCATGGGCCCGATACGCTCGCGCGGGTCTACACGATGGGCGCGGCCATGCTTGCCCTGGTGCTCGTGTACACCGTGTGCAACACCTTTGTGGACTACCAGGGCCACATGATGGGCACGCTGATGGAAAGCGACATGCGCCATGAGCTATTCGCCCACTACCAGCGACTGTCGTTTCGCTTCTACGACGAGCAGAAGACAGGCCAGCTGATGACGCGGCTCACCAGCGATCTGATGTCGCTCTCCGAGCTCTACCACCACGGCCCGGAGGATATCGCCATCGCCGTGCTGAAGCTGGTTGGCGTGTTTATGATTCTGTTCAGCATTGATGTGCGGCTCAGCCTGATCGTCGCGCTGTTTGTGCCGATTATGCTGGTGTACGCCCTGTTCTTCAACCGCAAGATGAACCGAGCGATGCGCGAGAGCAAGGCGCGTATCGGTGACATCAACGCGCAGGTGGAGGATAGCCTTGCGGGCATTCGCGTCGTCAAGTCGTTCACGAACGAGGCGATCGAGACAACGAAGTTTGCGTACGAGAACCAGCGCTTTGTTGACAGCCGCCGGGCCGGCTACAAAAACGAGGCGTACTTCTACGAGGGCACGCTCGCGTTCACACAGCTCATGAGCATTGTGGTGATCGTCTTTGGCGGGGTCGGCATCCTGGGCGGCACGCTCGATGTCGCCGATCTGCTGACCTACATCTTCTGTGTCGGCATTCTTGTCGATCCGATCCAGCGCATGGTTAATTTCGCCAGGCTGTACCAGGAAGGCGTCACCGGCTTTCAGCGCTTCATGGACATGCTAGAGATTGCGCCGGAGATCGAGGACGCGCCCGACGCTGTGGAGCTGGCGCAGATTCAGGGGAGGATCACCTTTCGGGATGTGAGCTTCACGTACAACGAGGCGTACGATCATGTCCTCAAGCAGATCTCGCTCGACATCCAGCCCGGCGAGTACGTCGCCCTGGTAGGCCCGTCGGGCGCAGGCAAGACGACCCTTTGCTCGTTGATTCCGCGCTTCTACGAGGTAGGTGCGGGGAGCATTCTGCTCGACAGCGTGGACATCCGTGCGATCACCCTGCGCTCTTTGCGCAGCCAGATCGGCATCGTGCAGCAGGAGGTCTACCTGTTCGCTGGGACAGTTGCCGAGAACATTGGCTACGGCAGGCTCCACGCCAGCGCCGAGGAGATCGTGGCGGCGGCAAAAAAGGCGAACGCCCACGAGTTCATTATGGCGCTGCCAGACGGGTACGACACCGACATCGGACAGCGCGGCGTGAAACTCTCGGGCGGCCAGAAGCAGCGCCTGAGCATCGCGCGGGTGTTCCTTAAAGATCCGCCGATCGTGATCTTCGACGAGGCGACAAGCGCCCTGGACAACGAGAGCGAGCGCGCCGTCCAGGCCTCGTTCGAGCAGCTAAGCAACAATCGCACAACCCTTGTGATCGCGCACCGCCTGTCGACAATCCGCAACGCCCAGCGGATCGTCGTGCTCACAGGCGACGGGATCGCAGAGCAAGGCACGCACGAGGCACTGATCGCGCGCAATGGCACCTACGCGCGGCTCTACAACACGCACCTGCTTGTGTAGCACCGCGTTCCAGAGCACCTGGCCGCGCCCCGCAGCCCAACCAGGCCTGGTGTGCGAACCGGAACTCCGCTTCCGCTTCCGTGCTATACTGTCGCCACAGTAGCACGGCGAAGGAGCGAGCGGATGAGCGGCAGTGAGGGACAGGCGCGGCGCGAGCGCAGCGACGTGCGGCGGAACATGGAGCGCGTGCTGCGGGCGGCCGAGGCGCTGTTCGCCGAGCGCGGCCCCGACGTGACCATGGGCCAGGTGGCGGCCAGGGCAGGCGTGGGCGTGGGCACGATCTACCGCCGCTTCCCGAGCAAAGAGCTGCTGTTCGCCGCCGTAAGCCAGGCGGCCTGCGCCGACGCCTGCCACTGCATCGCGCAGGCCGCCGAAGCGCTGGCCGACCCGACGGAGAAGCTGCGGGCAATGGTGCTCGCCCAGTACCGTCACAGCCTCCATCATGCCGCCCTGCTGGACAGCTCCAGCGCCGAGGAGCAGCAAAGTGGCCTTTACCCTGCGCTCCACGCGCTTGTGGCCGAGGTGATCGCCGCAGGCCAGCGCGAGGAGCGCTTCCGCGCGGGCGACCCGAACCTACTCGCCGCCCTTGCTATGGAGCTGTTCAGCCCGCGCGCCGTGCAGCGGCTCTGCCGCCTCGCTGCCCCCAACGACGATGCCGCCACCTGGGTGGCCGACTTCGTGCTCGCAGGGCTGCTGGCTTAGGCAAGATTGCAGATTGCAGATTGCAGATTGAGCGCAGCCGCACGCGCTGCGCTGTTTCCGGCTATCGGCTATCGGCTATCGGCTATCGGCTATCCTACAACAATCCGCTTCAGCTCATCCTTACGGCCCGCCTCGTTCAGGCGCTGCTTTAGGATAAAGAGGTAGACGCCGCCCGGCGTGCGGCGGCGTGCGCCGTCCGCCGTCATCACGCCCCCCTGGGCCTCCAGCGCCTCAACCTCGCGTCGCAGGGCCTGGGCCTCCTCGATGCCAAGCACCGCCACCGAGCGCTCGATCGTCGCCTTGGAGCGTGGCTCGCGCTCGCCGAGGGCCGACGCGATCTCATCGACGGCCTGGGTGAAAGCACGCCGCTGCTGACGCGCCTCCGCCTCGCTGCGCTTCTTCGCCTCCTCGCCCTCCTGGCGCTCCCGCACACGACTCCCTCGCATCGCAGTTCTCCTCCTGCGCAATACTCACACCAGTGTTGCGCCATAGTAGCATAGCCTGCACGGGCAGCTAACGGAGGACGGTAGACTCCGCCCGCTTCCCGGCTATCGGCTATCGGCTATCAGATACGGATCGAGCACTTGGAGCATCAGGTCGGCGCCGTGCCCCATCTGGGCGGCGTTCACGCTCTGACCGCTCACCTCCACACTCGCCAGCCAGAACTCGCTCACCAGCCAGCACAGTTCGGCTAGGCGCGTTACGGCTGCGGCCGAGGTAGGCCGCCGCAGCACCTTGCTTGCCACAAACTGCTCCACTAGCTCCTGGAAGCCCGCAAACCCACGCGCCCGGATCGCTACCCAGCGCGCCTGGAGCGCGTCGTCGCGACGCAGCAGCGCGATCAGCTCCCGGTAGATAAAGCGGAAGTCCCAGCTTAACTCAAACGTGGCCTGCACAAACGCGCGCAGATCGACTAGCGTCGGTAGGTGGTCGGCGGGCAGCGCGTAAAGCGCATCGGCGCGTGCGAACTGCTGCTCGAAGATCGCGCTGATGATCGCCTCTTTGTTGCGGAAATGGTAGTACAGGTTGCCGGGGCTAATGCCGAGCTCGTCGGCAATGTGATTCGTCGAGACAGGCCCCGTGCCGTGTTCGTTGAACAGCTCCAGCGCGGCGGCCAGAATGCGCTCGCGTGTCTTCATCATCGGCCTTGGCGCTCGGGCAGGCTTGCCTACTCAGAATATAGAGCAATAACCCTATAAAGTCAAGCCCGCCACCCGCGATGCCGGAGCATCGGTCGTTAGCACTACTTGACAGCATAGAGAGTATTTACTCTACAATGAGCTTATAGGGTAAATACCCTCTATACTACGAGGTATTCGAGGCCTTCCATCGCTACGCTGGCATGGCCAGTGGCGAACATCTTGGCTACCTAAGCACAAGCGTGTGGACGTCCCTGGTGGCTCTGCTGATGCTGCCGGCGCCGCTTTTTGGGCGCTGGCTGGGCCTGAGTGGGATGGCCCTGGCGCTGGGTGTGGCGGCCGGGCTGCTCGAACCGGCTGGCCTGGAGCTGGCCGGGACGGTCAATGCGCTCAGTTACTTGGCCTGGGCCCTGTGGCTCGTGGTGGTGGGGGTAGTGCTGCTGGCGCGGCGGACACCTGCGAACTGAGCATGCGCTCGATCAGGGCGGCAGCCCTGTGCCTGAGGCAGCGCCGAATCGTTGTACAATAAGAGACACCTTTCCGCGACCATGCAACGGAGCTAGCCGGATGACCTTCGACTCGATCGACGCCCTCCAGGCGGCCCTGGCCAGCCACGCCTATGTGGCCGACCGCTCGCTCACCACCGCGATCTACCTGGCGCTCAAGCTCAACAAGCCGCTGCTGCTGGAGGGCGAGGCCGGTGTGGGCAAGACTGAGATCGCCAAAACGCTCGCCACTATGCTGGATCGGCACCTGATCCGGCTCCAGTGCTACGAGGGCCTGGACGTCAACACGACGATCTATGAGTGGAACTACGCCCGCCAGATGCTCGCCATCCGCATGAGCGAGGCCGAAGGCGCCGACGCGCTAAAGAATATCTTCGGCCCCGAGTTCCTCATCAAGCGCCCGCTGCTCCAGGCGATCGAGGAGAGCGCCTTGGCGCCGCCTGTGCTCCTGATCGATGAGATCGACCGCGCCGACGAGGAGTTTGAGGCCTTCCTGCTAGAGCTGCTCTCCGATTGGCAGATCAGCATCCCCGAGATCGGCACGGTGCGCGCTGTCAACCCGCCCACCGTGATCATCACCTCCAACCGTACCCGCGAAGTCCACGACGCGCTCAAGCGCCGCTGTCTCTTCTACTGGGTGGATTATCCTACGCTCGACAAGGAGCTGCAGATCGTGCGCGCCCGCGTGCCCGGCGCCGGCGAGCGGCTCTCGCGCCAGGTCGTCATGTTTGTGCAGGAGCTGCGCCGCATGGATCTCTATAAGCTCCCTGGCGTGGCCGAGACGCTGGATTGGGTAACGGCCCTGGTGGCCCTGGACGCCACCGAGCTCTCGCAGGGCGTGGTCGAAGATACCCTCGGCGCCATCCTGAAGTTCCAGGACGATATCGTCCAGGTGCGCGGCAAGCAGGTGACCGAGCTGCTGAAGCGGGCGTCTGCGGTGTGAGACAGGGAGAATCGCTCGCTGCGCTCGCTCGGGAGACAAGGAGACAGGGAGCGCCTATCGGTGGCAAAGGGATGTCTCCTTGTCTCCCGGTCTCCTTGTCTCCTTGTCTCCTTGTCTCCTTGTCTCCCTGTCTCCTTGTCTCCCTGTCTCCTTGTCTCCTTGTCTCCTTGTCTCCCTGTCTCCTTGTCTCCTTAGAAAGTAAGTATGGCAGCCGAGCTAGCTACAGACGACGTTGCCGCCATCCTGGAGGCGCTACGCCAGGCGGTGCGGGCGCAGCGGGCGGCCCAAGGCGCGGGCGAGTTGGGCACGGCCCTGAGCGCGATCGAGCGCGAGCTGCACCACGCCGCCGAGCAGCTGGAGATTACGCGGGTGGTGAGCGCCCACTGGCCCCTGGAGGGGCGGGGGCTCTACGAGCGCGGCTGGGTGCTGGTGCATAAAGTGGTGCGCCGCGCCCTGCGCTGGTACATCCCGCCCATTGTGGCGCAGCAAAATGCTTTCAACGCGGCCGCCGCCCGCGCCATCCA
>JAYUYB010000866.1:0-2532 GCA_043752655.1 Chloroflexota bacterium | reverse complement strand
TAAACCTGACGCGCTAGATGGCCCCGAGCCCTTTGGACCACGAACCGCGCGAAGTGGCACGAACACCGCGAACGCGAACCTGCACGCGGGTAGCCGGGGGTGCGGCGGTTCGCATCCGTTCGCGGCTTCGTGGTCCAAAGGGCTCGGGCGCTCAGGACGAGGGACACCAGGCTGTGCGCCGATCAGGTATGATGGGGCCGCGGGCCGAGCGCATCTGCCGACCTGCGGAGGTCCCCAATGCCCGCAGCACCCGCCACCGCATCCCTCGCCCGCCGCCTGCTTGCCCGCTGGTTCTACCTGTGGGGCCTGAGCCTCTGCTACAGCGGCAACGCCAGGGCCGACAAATCCCTCTACCGCGCTGGGGCCAGATCGCTCCAGCGCGCGGTCCGGCTCTGGCCGGAGTTCGCGGCGGCCCACTACCAGTTCGGCCTGATCCGTGGGCGCGAGCTGGGCGAGTACCAAGCCGCCGTAGCCGATCTGGAGCGCGCCAGCGCCCTGCGCCCCGAGTGGCCCGAGCCATTCTTGCAGCGCGGCTTGCTCCACCGCTTCAATGGCGCCCCCGACGCCGCCGTCGCCGCACTGCGCCGCTTTGTGGAGCTGGCGCCCGCCAGCTACTGGCGCGACGAGGCCCAGCGCCAGATCGCCATCATTGAGGATGAGCGAGGGGCCGCCGGGCCGCCCGTGCTATAATCGGCCCGCCGTTCGTCTGCCTGCGAACGCCGTAGCGACAGGGGTCTTATGTGCAGCTACAACGCCTGGTTTGCCGCCCAGGACGACCCAAACGAGCGCTACCCGCTCACCGACGTGATCTATTACTCGCGCTCCGGCGGGCTGCTCGAGGTGCAGCACGACATGGACGCCCTACGCCAGCGCAGCGCCGATGAGTGGAAGCGGCTCTTCGAGCAGCGCTGGATGCATACCTCGTGGCCCTACGGCAGCGGCGTCTGGGGCAAAAAGGAGTGGGTCTGCCCCGGCATCGACGCATCCAACGTGGTAAGCACCTTCGAGGGCGGCACGAATCTGTTCTTTGCCGAGCGCTTCGGACGCGAGATCGGCATCGACGACCTGTGGATCAAGATGTGCGGCAACGCGCACACCGGCAGCTTTAAAGATCTCGGCATGACCGTGCTGGTGAGCGTGGTGAAGCAGATGATCAGCGATGGCGCGCCGATCCGCGCGATCGCCTGCGCCTCCACGGGCGACACCTCGGCTGCCCTGGCCGCCTATGGCGCCGCCGCCGGCATCCCCACCATTGTGTTCCTGCCCAAAGGCAAGGTGAGCACCGCCCAGCTTGTGCAGCCGATCGCCCACGGCGCCACCGTGATCTCGATCGACAGCGACTTCGACGGCTGCATGCAGCTTGTGCGCGCCGTCACCTCGGACCCCAACAGCGGCCTCTATCTGGCGAACTCGCTCAACTCGCTGCGCATCGAGGGCCAGAAGACGGTCGGGATCGAGATTGTGCAGCAGTTCGACTGGGAGGTGCCGGACTGGATCGTGATCCCCGGCGGCAACCTCGGCAACACCTTCGCGCTTGGCAAAGGTCTGCTCATGCTGCACGAGCTGGGCTTGATCACAAAGCTGCCACGTATTCTCTGCGCCCAGGCCGAGCACGCCAACCCGCTCTACCGGGCCTACCGCAACGACTGGCGCTTCGAGCCGATCAAGGCCCAGCCCACGGCCGCCTCCGCCATCCAGATCGGCGACCCGGTGAGCATCCGTCGCGCCATCAGCACGCTCAAGCGCTTCGACGGCGTAGTGGAGCAGGCCAGCGAGCAGGAGCTTGCAGACGCAGCCGCCCGTGCCGATCGCACCGGGGCCTACGCCTGCCCGCACACCGGCGTGGCGCTCGCCGCCACGATCAAGCTTGTGAATCGCGGGCTGATCAAAAAGAGCGACCGGGTGGTCGTCGTCTCCACGGCCCATGGCCTGAAGTTTAGCCGCTTCAAGGTCGACTACCACGAGGGTACGCTGCGCGACGTGGTGAGCAGCTACCCCAACCCGCCTCTGGAGCTGCCCCCCGACGTGGACGCAGTGCGCCGCGTGCTCGACGAGCGCATGGAAAGCGTGGGGCTGTAGGCAGGCCCCCTCACCTCTTTGTCCACAGATGACACAGATGTCCGGCCCATGCGCTGTCCGGAATCGGGCGGCAATCTGTGCCATCTGTGGACGAGATCTGCCAGAGCGCCCCTCGCCCCCTAAACGTAAGGGCGCCCCTTGTGGGCGCCCCCCAAACGTACCCATGATCCTCACAGGCTACGCCAGAATCGTCGCGGGCGACCTCAGCCCCGCCAAGATCATCGACGCCGAGAGCGGACGCAGCGGCGACCCGGCGGAGCTTGCGGCGGCCTGCCTCGCAGCCGTCGATCCCAGCCTCGCGGAGCGCGTGCGCGAGGGCGACCTGCTGGTGGTGGAGGGCGCACTGGCGGGCGGCGCGGGCGCTGAGGCTGCCGTGCTCGCGCTTCAGGCTGTTGGGTTCGCCGCTGTGATCTGCGCACACGCCGACGCCGAACTGGCGGCTTTGGGCGCCAC
>JAYUYB010000865.1:0-2536 GCA_043752655.1 Chloroflexota bacterium | reverse complement strand
AGCGCCTCGCCGAGCTGATCGGCGGCGGCAACCGCTACCTCGCCGCGATCGCTCAGAGCGACCCGCGCATGGTGCGCTTGCTCATCCGCGAGACCTACCAGGACCCCAGCCAGCGCAACCGGATCTCCTTCCCCGGCAAGCTCGGCGAGGGCGCCACCTATGTCTCCAGCCTGCGCTACGAGGAGTACGAGGATAGCCTCGACGACGACGACTCTGGCGATGATGCGGAGACCATGGAGGAGGATTTCGCCGGCGGCGACGACGAGGAAGAGCTCGGCCTCGAAGAGATCGACCAGGACATGGGCGACGACGATGACAACATGGAAGAGTAGCCCCTCACCCTAGCTACCCTCTCAGGGCGCGAACCCTTCGTGGTTTCGCGCCCTTCGCGTTCGCGCCCTTCGCCCCTTTCGCGCCTTCGCAGTCCAAACGCCCCCTTCGCGTTCGCCCCTTTCGCGCCTTCGCGGTCCAAACGATCCGCTCATTCCTTGCGATCCCCCACGCACGGGTTTATACTACAGGCTCGACAGCTTACGCGTGGCAACCCTCGCGCTCAAGGAGGCCCGATGACATTCCGGCTACACGAGATCGCGACCTCCCAGTCTCCCTCCTCGCCCTCCCACGATAGCAACAAAATGCCCGACATCCCCGCTCAGCCTACCTCCATCGCCGAGACCGGGCTGTCCATGGGCTTCCTCACCGATCTTGTGCTCAAGATCGTCTACTTCACTGGCGCTATCACCGGCCAGCGCCTCGAGGAGATGTCCAAGCTCCCTTTCCTCGGCGTGATCGGCAAGGTGCTTGAGTTCCTAAAGCTCGAAGAGTACGTCGATATTATCGGCGCCGACGGCGGCTTCAGCGAGCGCTCCTTCCAGTACATTATCACCACCAAGGGCCGCCTCAAAGTCCACGAGGTGCTCGACCGTAACCAGTACGCCGGCCCCGCGCCTGTGCCCCTCGATCAGTACCTTGCCATGGTCGCCCGCCAGCAGATCGGCGACATGACGATCGCGCAGGATTCGATCCGCCAGGCCTTCAGTCACGTCGTCGTCAACGAGAAGATGCTCGATAAGATTGGCCCCGCCGCCAACTCTGCTCGCTCGCTCTTTCTCTACGGCCCCCCCGGTAATGGCAAGACGACGATCGCCGAGGGCATCGCCAATATGCTCGGCGGCTATGTGCTTGTCCCCTACACCGTGGAGATCGATGGCCAGATCATTAAGCTCTACGACCCCCTGAACCACGAGGTGGTCCAGAGGAACGAGGTCGTCCACAGCGAGGGCACCGCGGCCTTTGGCGCGCCTGCCGCCAACACGGGCAGCCACTTCCCAGACGCACGCTGGCTCGTCTGCAAGCGCCCCCGCGTTGTTGTCGGCGGCGAGCTGATCCTTGAGCAGCTCGAGCTGATCCTCGACCCGGTCAGCAAGGTCTACGAGGCGCCCTTCCAGCTCAAGGCTAACGGCGGCCTTTTCCTGATCGACGACTTCGGTCGCCAGAAGTGCCGCCCTCAGGATCTGCTCAACCGCTGGATCGTGCCGCTCGAAAAGAAGTACGATTACCTCGCCCTCCAGACGGGCAAAAAGCTTCAGGTGCCCTTCGATGTGCTGATTGTCTTCTCGACCAACCTTAACCCTAAGGATCTGGTCGATGACGCTTTCCTGCGCCGCATTCGCCATAAGATCGAGGTGCCCAACCCCTCGCCCGCCGAGTTCCGTGCCATCTTCCAGCTTGTCTGCAAGGGTAGAAAGATCCCCTACAGCGACGATGGTCTGCGCCATCTGCTTCAGGAGCACTACATGAAGGTCGGCCGCGACCTGCGCTCCTGCCACCCCCGCGATATCTGCGACCAGATTCTCGACGAGGCGAAGTATCGTAGCATCGCCCCGGCGATGACCAAAGAGCTGATCGACCGCGCCTGTGAGGCGTATTTCGTGAAGCTGGGCTAAGGAGAACCCGCAATGTCACTGCTAAAACGTCTCGGTGGCGGTGCCCCTCAGCCGAGTGAGCCCGTTACCACCGTCGCATCCAACATCACCGCCGTCGCCCCGCCCCCCCAGCACGTCGCCACGACCATGCCCGCCTCCGCGCCGATCGACCAGCGCTCACCCATCGGCGCCCTTGCCAGCAATGGCGCTACCGCCCAGGACGCCACCGGCCCCGCCGACCTCAAGCGCATGCTCGAGCTCTCGCTCTGGTGCGTTGATCGTATCCAGGCCTCGCTCGGCAGCCAGGCCGAGCTCAAACGCTCCCCCGAGACCGAGCGCATGCTCCAGGAGCGCTTTGCCCGCGTCTACCAGCAGGCTGGGGTGAGCCTCGCAGGCGACCAGGTGAAGGAGCTGTTTACCATGGTCTGCGACGAGCTGATGGGCTTCGGCCCGATCCAGCAGCTCCTCAACGATGAGTCAGTCTCCGAGGTTATGGTCAACGGCCCCGACCGTATCTATGTCGAGCAGAAGGGCAAGCTCACGCTTACCCCGCTCCACTTCGCCAACGACGAGCACGTGCTCAAGGTGATCGACCGTATTATCCGCCCCCT
>JAYUYB010000864.1:0-2536 GCA_043752655.1 Chloroflexota bacterium | reverse complement strand
CCAGCTCGGCGCCCACGGCCTCGGCCACGCGCCCAGCGGCGGCTCCACCCGCATTATTGTCGAGAAGCCCTTCGGGCGCGATCTGGAGAGCGCCAAGTCGCTCAACCAGCAGCTGCTCGCGGTCTTCGACGAGGACCAGATCTTCCGCATCGACCACTACCTCGGCAAGGAGACGGTGCAGAATATTCTGGTGCTCAGATTTGTGAACAGCATCTTCGAGCCGCTCTGGGACCGCCGCCACGTCGACCATGTGCAGATCACGGTGGCCGAGAGCATCGGCGTGGAGGATCGCGGCGGCTACTATGACAGCTCCGGCGCCACACGCGACATGATCCAGAACCACCTCACGCAGCTGCTCTGCCTGGTGGCGATGGAGCCGCCCGTCGTTTACGACGCCGACGCCGTGCGCGACGAGAAGGTCAAGGTGCTGCGCGCGATCCAGCCGATCACCCCGGAGGAGGTGGCGCAGTACACGCTGCGCGGCCAGTACAGCGCCGGCAGCGTGAGCGGGCGCCCGATCAATGGCTACCGGGGCGAGCGCGGTGTGGCGCCCGCCTCGCAGACCGAGACCTACGTGGCGCTCAAGCTCTTCGTCAACAGCTGGCGCTGGGCGGGCGTGCCCTTCTATCTGCGCAGCGGCAAGGCCCTGCCCCGCCGCGTCAGCGAGATCGCCGTGCAGTTCAAGACGGTGCCGACCATGCTGTTCGCCGATACGCCGATGAACGACATCGAGCCGAACGTGCTGACGATCAAGATCCAGCCAGATGAGGGCATCAGCCTGAAGGTTGGCTCGAAGGTGCCAGGCCAGGCCCAGATCCGCCCCGTCACGATGGACTTTCGCTACGGCACCTCGTTCGGCGTGGCCTCGCCAGAGGCCTACGAGCGGCTGCTCCTCGACTGCATGCTGGGCGACGGCACGCTCTTCACGCGGCGCGACGAGGTGGAGGCGAGCTGGTCGCTGATCACGCCGATCCACCAGGGTTGGGAGGCCGGCCCCGCGCAGCCCTTCCCCAACTACGAGGCCGGCACCTGGGGACCCGCCGCCGCCGACGAGTTTATGGCCCGCGATGGGCGCGCCTGGAGGCGCCTATGACCACCGCGCACGCCGTAGACATCGGCGCGATCGAGCGCGAGCTGCGCCAGCTCTGGAAGGAGAACGCCGCCGAGGCGGGCGGCCAGGCGGTGACGCGCGCGCTCACCCTGAACCTCGTGGCCCGCGCCACCGACAGCGCCACCGCCGACCTGATCAGCGCGGTGGTGCAGCAGCTTACCGCCAGCCACCCCAACCGCACCGTGCTCGCCGTGGTGCAGGCCGCAACCGAGCCGCAGCTGGAGGCCTATGTGCAGGCCAACTGCCTGCTGCCAAGTCGGGGCGCCCCGCAGGTTTGCGGCGAGCAGATCACGATCGATGCGCGCGGCGCCGCCGTGGGCCAGGTGGCCTCGCTGGTGCTGCCCCTGCTCGTGCCCGACCTGCCGGTGGTGCTCTGGCTGCCAGGCCCGGCCCCGCTCGACGACCCGCTGCTGGGCAGGCTGCGCGGCGTGCTCGACCGCCTGATCGTCGACTCGCGTAGCTTTACCGACCCCGCCGCCGGCCTGCTCCAGCTCGCCGCCTTCCACGATGCCGAGCACAGCGGGCCAGGCAACGGCCCGCAGCCGCCCGCGCTCAGCGACCTAGCCTGGACGGGCCTCACCCCGTGGCGCGAGCTGACGGCCCAGTTCTTCGACACGCGGCCCCTGCTGCCGCACCTGCACCGCATCGACCGGGCCGAGATCAGCTACGTGCCCGCCGGTGGGAAGCCCAATCCGCTGGAGGGCCTGCTGATCGCGGGCTGGCTCGCGGCGTGCCTGGGCTGGTCGCCGCTGAGCGACGCGATCAGCGTGCAGGGCGACACGCTGCGCCTGCACCTGCGCCGCGCCGCTGTGGGCGTTGGATCAGGCACCACCCGCCCGGTGACGGTGGAGATCAGCCCGCTCTTACCTAATCATCCGCAGATTACGCAGATTGCGCAGATTGCCGAACTGCCGGGCCTCGCTGCCTTGCACCTGCGCGCCCTGGATGGCGTGACGGCCGACTTTAGCGTGGTGCGCGCCGACGAGCCGGGCTACGCGGTGACCACGGCGCAAGTGGCGGGTATGGCGACAGTGCGCCGGCTGGCCCGCTGCGAGCAGCCGACGCTCGCCGACCTGCTGGCGGCCGAGCTACGCCTGCTCAGCCGCGACCGCACCTTTGGCGCAGCCCTCAAGATGGCTTCTGGCTTCGCCGCCCACCTTGAGTGACAAGGAGACAAGGAGACAAGGAGACAGCTCCTCCATGCCGTCAGGCGCTCCAGGTCTCCTTGTCTCCCTGTCTCCCCAGCGAGCGCAGCGAGCGATGCTCCTTGTCTCCCAGTGTCCCGGCTACTTCTTCTTCCCGCGCGGCACCGCCTGTGGCGCTGCCTTGGCGCGGGGCGCCTCGGATTTTGGCTGGCTGGCGGTGGCCTGGCGGATCTTGGCGGCCTCGGCGGCGATGGCTGGGTTCTCCGCCGGGCGCGGTGCT
>JAYUYB010000863.1:0-2541 GCA_043752655.1 Chloroflexota bacterium | reverse complement strand
CCCAGAGCGCAAAGTCCACCACGGAGAGGCGCTCGGCCAGGGCGCGCTTCTCGTCGAAGCTGGCGCCGTCGCAGGTGGGCGGGATGGCGTTCAGGGGCATCTCGACGGCGAGCGTGCCGCCGCCCGCCGCGAGCGCGGCCGAGCCTGTCGCCCAACCCTCCCAGTGGGCGCGGCCCGGCTCGTTGAAGTGGACGTGCGCGTCGATCAGGCCGGGGAAGACATGCAGGCCGCGCGCATCGAGCTCCTCGGTGGCGCCGCCTTCCAGCGCTGGGCCAAGCGCCACAATCACGCCGTCGGCCACGGCCACATCCGCCTCAGCCACGCCATCAGGCGTCACCAGCTGCCCACCGCGAATGATCAGATCATAGCGCATGATAATCCTATCCGCAGATGACGCAGATGACGCAGATGTTCGAACCATTACCCGAGCCGGACATGGCCCGGACGCGGCCTAAAAACGGCCCGGAAATCTGCGTCATCTGCGTCATCTGCGGACACGCTTACCCGGTCGGAAATATCCCAGAAATCTGTGGACAACTACGCAGCGGCGAGCCCATCGATAAACTGCCCCAACGCAGTGATCGCGGCGGCCACGTCGGCCACGTCCACAGCCTCGGCGGGGTTATGGCTCACGCCGCCCGCGCAGCGCACAAACAGCATGGCAGCCTCTGTGACGCCAGCCATGATCGCGGCGTCGTGGCCCGCGCCGCTTGGCAGCGCCACGGGCGTGTGCCCGGCGGTGGCCACGGCGCGCGCTAGCCGCTCGCGCAGGGCGGGCGCCATCGGCACAGCGGCGCTGCTCTGAAGCTCGTCCCAGGCGAGGGCCACCCCGCGCTCGGCGGCGATCCCCTCGACGCACGCGCGCAGCTCCGCCACGGCGGCCAGGCGGGCCGGGTCGTCGGGGTGGCGCAGATCCAGGCTCAGGCTGGCGGCGCCGGGGATCACATTGCTGGCGCCGGGGTGCGCGCTCAGCTGGCCGACCGTCGCCACCAGGCCGGGCGTGGCGCGGGCGACAGCCTCGACGGCAAGCACAATCGCGGCGGCGGCGCAGAGCGCGTCGCGGCGCAGCTCCATCGGCACGGTGCCCGCGTGGCCCGCCGTGCCCACAAGGCGCAGCGTGGCCCGCGTGGCGCCCTGGATCGCTGTCACTACGCCAAGCGGCTGGCCCTGAGACTCCAGCAGTGGACCCTGCTCGATATGCACCTCCACGTAGCCGAGCAGGTCGGCCGGGCGGCGCGCAGCTGCGGCTAGCAGCGCGGGGTTGCCGCCGAAAGCGCGGATCGCCTCGTCGAGTGTGATGCCGTCGGCATCTTGGAGCTCAAGCAAGGCCGGGTCAAGGCAGCCAGCGGCCACCGAGCTGCCCAGGTACGAGGCGCCGAAACGCAGCCCCTCCTCGTCGGCGAAGGCGGCCAGATCCACGGCGAAGGGCAGTCGGGAGCCCGCGTGATGCAGGCGCTCCACTGCGGCGAGCCCAACCAGCACGCCGAGGGGGCCATCGTAGCGGCCCGCGTCGCGCACGCTGTCGAGGTGCGAGCCGAGCAGCAATGTGCTGGCGCCCGAGCGGTCGGCGGGATAGTGACCCACCAGGCTTCCGATGGCGTCCTCGTAGACCTGCATGCCGGCGGCGCGCATCCAGACGGCCACCTGATCGTTGGCGCGGCGCAGCGCGGGCGTAAACGAGCGCCGCGTCAGCCGACCCTCCTCCTCGGAGAGCGTCGCCAGCAGATCGCAGCGCGCCATCACCGTAGCGGCAAGCTCATTGTTGAGGTCTATGTCGCTCATAGCAACCAGTGCTGAGTGCTGCAAACTGCCCCCTGCCCCCTGCCCCTGTAAACTGCTAAACGCCCTGCCCATACGCGCGCTGAACAGTGATGCGAAGCGTGGCGCGGGGGGCGTCGGGGCGGCGCGCAAGCCACTCCTCGATCCGGGCGGGGTCGAGGTAGCGCATAGCCAGGCGACGGCGCAGCTCAGGGTCGGGTGGCTCCACAGCAGCCACACCGCTTAGGGTGAGGTAGCGTATGCCATCCTCAATGGTGAGCGTGATGGTGGGGGCGCGGCGAAGGTTGCGCACCTTCACGCTCTCGGCGCCGACGCTCACCCGCAGCTCGGCGCCATCCAGCAGATACCAGACCACCGTCTGCTGAATGCTGCCGTCGGCGTTGAGCGTGGCCATGGTGGCGTAGTGGAGGCCTTCAAGCAGTGCGATCTGAGCGTCGGTGAGCAGCATAGTGCCTCTGTGATTATTCCAGCGCGAGCTCGGCCCGCACCTGTTCCACGGCCTGCTTGAGCACGGCGTAGGGCTGGGCGCCCACCACGAGATACTTGTCGGCAAGTACCATGGCCGGCACGCCCGTAAGACCGTAGGCGTGGGCCTGGGCGATGTCCGCGTCCACAGCGGCGATCAGAGCGGGGTCGGCGAGGGCGGCGAGAAAGGCGTCGCGCTCCAGGCCAAGCTGCTCGGCGATGGTGGCGAGCGTGGCGAGCTCGCTGATGTCGGCGGCCTCCTGCCAGTAGGCGCGGAAGACGGCAGCGTGATAGCCG
>JAYUYB010000862.1:0-6436 GCA_043752655.1 Chloroflexota bacterium | reverse complement strand
CCCTTCAGAGCGGCTATGTGCGCACCTACGCCCTGATCTTCACGCTGGGCGCGCTGCTGGTGCTCGGGTTTATGCTGGTCTTTACGCGGTAAGTGGCGGGCGCGTCGTGACGCGCCGCTACATGGTAACTTATGGAACCCTTGCAGATCCCGCCCGTCAACCTGGCCCTGCTGGCGCCGCTGCTCACCGTGGTGGCGTGGGCCGCAGGGCTGCTGCTGGTGGATGTCTTCGCCATCCCCGCGAGCAACAAGAAACTCACCGGCTACCTGGCGATCGTCGGGCTGCTGGTGGCTGGCCTGGTGGGGCTACCGCTCTGGGACGTGAGCGGCAGCACGTTTAGCGGCATGCTCGTGCTTGACCGCTACAGCCTGGCGCTTACCTGGATCTTCCTGATCGTGGGGGCGATGGCCTGCGCAATGGCGCTGGACTACCTGCCGCGCCACGGGATCGAGCAGGGTGAGTTCTACCCGCTGATCATGTTTGCGGTGGCCGGCATGATCCTGCTGGCCCAGGGCACCGACCTGATCGTGCTGTTCCTCGGCATCGAGGCGCTGTCGATCACGCTCTACATCCTCACCGGCTTCGCCTACCCGCGCCTCTCGTCCGAGGAGGCGGCGATGAAGTACCTGGTGCTGGGCGCCTTCGCGGCCGGCTTCTTTGTGTACGGCATCGCCCTGATCTACGGCGCCACGGGCACGACGAACCTCGCGGGGATCGCCGAGTATCTGGGGCGCCAGACGCTGGTGGCCGCGGATCAGACGCTGCTGCTGGCGGGCGCGGGCATGGTGCTGGTCGCCTTCGGCTTCAAGATCGCGCTGGTGCCGTTCCATATGTGGACGCCCGATGTGTACGAGGGCTCGCCTACGCCGGTGGCGGCGTTTATGAGCGTGGGCACGAAAGGCGCGGCCTTCGCGGCGCTGCTGCGTATCGTGGCCTACGCCCTGGTTGATGTTAAGGGCTACTGGCTGCCCGTGCTCGCCGTGCTCGCCGCGCTCACGATGGTGGTTGGCAACCTGGGCGCTCTGGGGCAGATGAACGTCAAGCGCATGCTGGCCTACTCCAGCATCGGCCACGCGGGCTACATGTTGATGGGCATTATGGTGGCGCCAGAGCGCGGCACCGAGGCCTTCCTGTTCTACCTGCTGGCCTACGCGCTCACCAACCTGGGCGCCTTTGGCGTGCTGATCGCGCTGGAGCAGCGCGGCGAGGCGGCCTGGAGCCTGGAAGACTTTAACGGGCTGTTCCAGCGCCGGCCCATGCTGGCGGTGGCGATGGCGCTGTTCATGCTGTCGCTGGCGGGCGTGCCGCCCACGGCGGGCTTCTGGGGCAAGTTCTTCATCTTCACGGCGGCCTACGAGGGCGGCCTGGGCTGGTTGGCGGTGGTAGGCGTGATCAGCAGCGCAATCGCCGCCTTCTTCTACCTGCGTATCGTGGCGAAGATGTTTATGCAGGCGCCCACCCGCGAGCTGCGCCCCGAGCTGGGCCGCGGCCTCAGCGCCGACATTATCATTGCCGGCGTCGCCACCGTCGTGATCGGGCTGATCCCTGCGCCGTTTATGTTCCTGGCCGAGCGCTCGCTGGTGGCGCTGGGGGGCGGGTAGCGTGCCCAGATTCCGGGGAGGAGGCCTTCCCGGAAGCGCATCCTGGTGCGCCAGGAGTGTGTGGCGTTGGAGCCGCTCAAGGGTGAGTTCTTAAGTGCCGTAGCATGAAGGAGGCCGCGCGTGTCGGAGACCAGCGACGTTGTCCACAACACCTCCGAGATATTCCACCCCTCCGAGGCCATGGTTGCGAACTCGAACGTGATGGGCTACGCCCGCGCGAAGGGCCTGAGCAGCTACGAGGAGCTGTACGCCTGGAGCCTGGAGCACGGCGAGGAGTTCTGGGCCGACATGGCCGGTGAGCTGGAGTGGTACGAGCCCTGGACGCAGGTGCTCGACGATAGCAACCCGCCCTTCTTTAAGTGGTTCGTGGGCGGCAAGACGAATATAGTCCATAACGCGATCGACCGACACGCGCAGTCGTGGCGCAAAAACAAGCTGGCCCTGGTCTGGGAGGGCGAGGACGGCACGCAGCGCACCTTCAGCTACCACGCGCTTAACCGCGAGGTGAGCAAGCTGGCGAATGTGCTCAAAAGCCTTGGCGTGAAGAAGGGCGACATTGTTACGATCTACCTGCCGCGCATCCCCGAGCTGCCCATGGCCATGCTGGCCTGCGCCAAGATCGGCGCGCCGCACAGCGTGGTCTACGGCGGCTTCTCCGAGGCGGCCCTGGCCGACCGGATGGCCGACGCCAAGAGCAAGCTGCTGATCACCGCTGATGGCGGCTATATGCGCGCCAAGGTTGTGGAGCTGAAAAAGATTGCCGACGAGGCGATGTCGCGCACGCCCACGCTGCAGACATGTCTGGTGATCAAGCGCACGGGCCACGAGGTGAACATGGAGCCCGGCCGCGACCTCTGGCTCCACGACTTGCTGAACCTGCCGATCGCCTCGCCCAACTGCCCCACCGAGGTGCTGGACGCCGAGGACCCGCTCTATATTCTTTACACCTCTGGCACCACCGGCAAGCCGAAGGGCGTGGTCCACACGCACGGCGGCTACATGGTGGGCACCTACGCCACGCTCAGGCTGGTGTTCGACCTGAAGGAGGACGACCGCTGGTGGTGCGCGGCCGACCCCGGCTGGGTCACGGGGCACAGCTACATCGTGTACAGCCCGCTGATCAACGGCGCGACATCATTTATGTACGAGGGCGCGCCGAACTACCCCTTCCCAGACCGCTGGTGGTCCCTGGTGAGCAAGCACTCGATCAGCATCCTGTACACGGCGCCCACGGCGATCCGTGGCCTGATGCGCTTCGGCGAGGCCTGGCCCTCGCGCCACGATCTGAGCAGCCTGCGCCTGCTGGGCTCGGTGGGCGAGCCGATTAACCCAGAGGCCTGGAAGTGGTTCTACACGGTGATCGGCAAAGAGAACTGCCCGATCATGGACACCTGGTGGCAGACCGAGACGGGCCACTTTATGATCACGCCCACGCCGGTGACGCCGCTGAAGCCGGGCAGCGCCACCAAGGCCTTCCTGGGCGTCGAGGCCGACGTAGTGCGCGAAGATGGCACGCCCTGCGCGCCGAACGAGGACGGGCTGCTGGTGCTCAAGCGCCCCTGGCCCGGCATGATGCGGACGATCCTGAACGACCCGCAGCGCTTCGTGGACACCTACTGGACCAAGGTGCCCGGCATGTACGCGGCAGGCGACAGCGCGCGCAAGGACGCGGATGGCTACATCTGGGTGATCGGGCGCCTGGACGATGTGATCAAGGTCTCTGGCTACCGGCTAGGCACGGCGGAGGTGGAGAGCGCCCTGGTGAGCCACGCCTCGGTGGCGGAGGCGGCGGCGATCGGGCTGCCCCACGAGATCAAGGGCAACGCGATCCACGCCTTTGTGATCCTGCGCACCGGCTTCGAGGGCAGCCACGAGCTGGAGGAGAAGCTGCGCGCCCACGTTGGCCACGAGCTTGGCCCGATCGCGCGGCCCGACGCGATCACGTTTGTGGCGAGCCTGCCGAAGACGCGCTCCGGCAAGATCATGCGCCGTGTGCTGAAGGCGCGCGCCCAGGATCTGCCGGAGGGGGATATCTCGACGCTGGAGGAATAGGGGCGGGCATCTGGAGCACGAACCGACTGGAGTGCGAACGCCGCGAAACGGTGCGAACCACCGCGAACGGTCTGGAGCGCGAAGGCCGCGAAATGGTGCGAACCACCACGAACCGCGAAGGGCACGAATAGCGCCCTTCGCGTTTTTGCGTTCGCGGCATTCGCCACCCTTCGCGCAGTTCGTGGTCCAGACGCGCGGTTCACGATCCAGACGCGCGGTTCGCTACAGCTTGACGATCAGCTCCATCAGTTTGCGCCGGTAGGTGCCGCTGTTGAGCTTGTCCCAGCGGGCGGGGAGCTCGGCGCGCAGCTTGGCGCACTGCTGCTCACGCAGGGCCAGGTAGGCGGCAACGCCAGGTCCCGCCGTGTCGTCGGCGGCGTGGGGGGCGAGCAGCGCGCGGGCCACGGCGAGGTCGTTGAGGGCGCCGAGGTGGTCCTGGAAGGCTACGAGGGGCTTTGCCGCCTCGTCGGCGCGGGGGCCGAGCGTGTCGGCGAAGAGCTCGATCACGTAGCGCATGCGCTTGCCGTCCACGCGCATGGCGTGCAGCGCCTCATCGTCTAGCGGCAGCCCGTCGCGGTCGTGGGCGCGCAGGGCTTCGTAGTGGCGCCAGAGCGTGCTGCCGCTGAGGTCGCGCACGCGCGGGTCCTCGTCCCACCCTTCGCTGTCGTTCATCGTGGCGGCGAAAGCCTTGATGAAGGCGGCGTGGTCGGCGTCGTCCAGGGCGGCGCACAGGTGGGCGCGGGCGTCGCGGCGCTCATCCTCCAGGGCCACAACCAGGGCCGCCAGGGCCGGCTGGAGCGATTCAGGCAGCTCCGGCGCGCGGGCCGCGAGGTCGGCCAGGAGCACGTCGCGGTCGCGCAGGGCGCCGGCCGCGCGGGCGAGGCGGCTGGTGGCCTTGCCGTGGGCGCGCAGCGCGCTGGCCGGACCCACGGGCGCTAGCAGGCGCATGGTGGCGCGCAGGCGACGGGTGGCGACGCGCAGGGCATGGACGGCCTCGGGCTCCTCGCTGGCGCGCACCTTGCGCTCGGCGTTGAGCAGCTGGCGCAGGTGGCGGCGCAGCAGCACGCGCCCTAGCTCGGCCAGGGGCGCCTCGGGGGCGGCGTACCAGGGCGACAGCACAGCGGCAGCGGCCTCGCCGGGCTCGCCTACACCGTTGAGGGCGGGCGCGTCGGGCAAGCCATCGCCGCCTGTGGTGCGCAGCTCTTCGCCAAAAACCTTGCTCCAAAGGTCGGCCTTGGCGATGGCGCGGGCGCCGTCGTCGTTGGCGTGGGGGCCGCTCAGGCGCAGGCTGAGGCCGGCGGGGTCGGGCTCGACCGCCTCGATGCGCGTGCCCTGGGATTGGGCGTAGTCCAGGCCGTCGGCAACGCGCAGGATGGCCGCGAGCCGCAGGGCCTTGGCCTGGCTGCGCGGGCCGAGGCTCAGGTAGGCCGGCTCGCTGGAGGGACGCACCTTTTTGCGATGGAAGGCCACCATACAGGCGACCACGGAGCGCTCGCGCGCAGTCAGATCTTCAAGCTGGTGGCGCAACACGATGTCGCGGCCAACAATGTGGTGGGCCTCGGGGTCGGTGGTGAGGCCCACGTTGTGCAGCAGGGCGCCGATCTCTAGCAGGCGGCGCTGCGCTGCGGGCAGCTCGTAGCGGGGGGCCACGGCGTCGAAGAGTGCCAGGGCGTGGTCGGCAACCTGGCGGGCGTGGGCGGTGTCGACGTAGTAGGTATCAAGCAGGGTGTCAAGTTTCATAGTGGTGCAGGATTTTGTGGTTTTCATCCGCAGATTACGCAGATTAACGCAGATTATGAATCGAGCAGGGTGAGGGCGCGCTGGAGCTTGCTGCGCGGTTCGGGGGTGAGGCTAATTGTATAGGCCAGTTCGGCGGCGAGGGCGGCCAGGTCGGCGGGCGTGCCACCAGGCAGCAGCTCGATCTCCAGCTCGGTGAAGGCTTGTTCACGCTCGCCGCCGTGCAGCACGCCCTGGTCGAGGCAGAGCTCGGCCACGGCCACGCCCGCGTACTCGGCGTACAGCAGGTGGCGCTCGGTGGTTACAGAGACAGTGGGCACAAGCGGGGCGCGGCCAGTAAGCGCCAGCGCGAGCTCGCGTGCGTCGCCTTGGGGCCAGCTTGCCGGGCTTGGGTCGGCGCCGGGGAACTCGTGCTCGGCGCGACGATGGACGCCGGCGTCGTCGATGCTGGCGGGGCCTTTAAACGTGATCAGGGAGCGCTCGCCGATCCGGCGCACGCGCAGGCCGTAGCGCGCGGCGGTGAGCCGCCCGTCGGCGGTGTCGTAGTAGCTATTCGTTTGCAGCTCTGGCTCGGGGGCAGGCACAAGGGTGTAGGGGCCGAGGGCGCGCAGCGCGGCGACTGTTGCGAGCTCCGCCGCGCTTACCAGATACTTGGACTCGATCTCCATTTGGGGCCGTTTCGTAGGCCGGGCAGTGGCCCGGCGCTCACATCATCAAGAAGTATGCACACTACGATACCACAAACCCGTTCTGCGCGATCAGCGCGCGGTACCAGGCGAAGCTGTCCTTTGGGGTGCGCTGCTGGGTTGTGTAATCTACGTGAACCATGCCGAAGAACTGCTGGTAGCCGTGGCCCCACTCGAAGTTGTCCATCAGCGACCACTGGAAGTACCCGCGCAGATCGACGCCAGCCTGGATGGCGCGGTGGCAGGCGGCCAGATGCTCGCGTAGATACGCGATGCGGCCCTCGTCGCGCACGCGCCCATCTGGCCCCAGCGCATCCACGTAGCTTACGCCATTCTCGCTAATGTAGATGTTATCCAGGC
>JAYUYB010000861.1:0-2543 GCA_043752655.1 Chloroflexota bacterium | reverse complement strand
TACTCCTCCAGCTCCTCGAGATCCAGGGTGACGCGGACGACGGGGCGGTAGCCGTAGGGATTGGGCCCGCGAAAGACCCGCGTCTCGATCACGCGCATAGAAGCCTCCAGCTTGTGGGGGTCGGGGATATGCGGGCTATTATAGCGTAACCAAGTTGGGGGTGGGTGGCGGGCGCTGCCGCCCCGCACCCCGGCTTTCCTTTGCGCAAGGGGATCGCGGGCGGGCGCTGCCGCCCCGCACCCCGGCGCAAAGGGGGCTGCCGCCAGCCCCCTCTGCACTCCCCGCCGTGAGGGGCGATTGCCCCCTCAACCCCCAAAGTTGATGGCCGCCAGCAGCCGGGTGCGTGTCGCTGCATGAGGCGGACCGCCAATGAGCGTGGGCAATCCCGGTGGCGGCTACGCCGCCTGAGGCCCGGCTATCGGCTATCGGCTATGCAGCAGCGTTGCCCCGAACCCGGTTCACCCCGCCCCGTCGTTGCGCTGGCCCGCGCCCGTGGCATACAATACGTCCTGTATCTCTATTCTGCTTGGAGTCCCTATGACGCGTCGCGCCGCCCTGGCCATCCTCGTGGCGCTGCTCCTCGCCCTGGCCCTCCTGGCCTGGCCCGTCGCCGCACAGCCCACGGCGCCGCCCACTGCCACCGCTGCACCCACGCCGACGCGCACCGGGGGCGACCTCGTTGGCGTCGGCGCGCAGGTTGACAGCCTCGGCGAGCTGTTTGCCCGCTACGGCGTGCTAGGCGCTCTGGGTTTGCTTCTCGTCGGTGGCGTGTTCTATCTGCTCACCGGGGCGGGCGAGGGCGTGCGCGAGGCGATCAAGAAGCGCTTCGAGGGCGCAACTGAGCGGACACTGAAAGGCGCCGAGGCGCCCGTCGCCAACCGCCAGCGCCGTAGCGTCGAGCAAGAGGCTATGCGCGCATATCTGGCCTGGCTAGAGGAAGAGTGCGGCGTGCTGCCCCAGAAGCCGCTTGATGTGAAGGACGAGGAGCTGCGCCTGGAGCAGGTGTATGTGCCGCTGCGAGTCTGGGAGCGCGACCAGATGGACCGTTTTGTCGCCTATCGGCTGCGCGAGTTCGCCGACGCTGAGGAAGCCGAGGCTCGTGAGCGTGCGTACAGCGGCTTCGAGCAGCGCCAGGGCGTGTATCGCCTGCTCAGCGACCGCGCATGCCTGCCGAAAGCGGCGAACGACGAGCAGCCAGCTCGCAAACGTCGCGCTTCCCGCGACGACGCCAACGACGCGCCGCCCCCCGAGCCGCTGCTCTGTCGGCGCATGCTGCTGGTAGGCGAGGCCGGCAGCGGCAAGACGACCACGCTGCACTTTGGCGCCCTGATGCTGGCCCGCGACTACGCGAATTCCGCGAGCCGCCAGGTTAGCGGCAGGCTCGACCTGCACACCCAGGAGCCGCTACTGCCGCTGTATATCAGGCTGACCCTGCTTACCCGCTGGCTGTTCGAGAAGTATCGCAACGACCGCTCGGTGCTGGTCAATCGCCACGCCGAGCTGGTCTTCGAGTGGTTGCGCTACGACCTGCCGCGTCAGAACAGCGCTATTCTCGCCGAGCTGCTCCCGGCGCGCATCCGCACGGGCGGCTGCCTGATCCTGTTCGACGGGCTCGACGAGACCGGCGACGCAGCAGAGCGCGACTTTGCCAAGGGCTTGATCGCTAACCTTGTGCAGTCTTGCCCTAACAATCGCTATCTTGTGGCGAGCAGACCGTTCGAGGGCGTGGCCCACGGCCTACCCGGCGACTTTATCGAGCGCCATCTGAGCCCGCTGGACGGCAGCGAGATCCAGGATCTGCTGCACAAATGGTTCGACGCGGTGCGCTTGAACAGCGCCCAGAAGCCTCAGCGCAGCGTGGATCAGGAGTACGACGAAATCTGGGGCCGCCTGGAGCGCAGCCCGCGCCTGTTCGATATGGCCACCAACCCGCTGCTGCTTACCAGCATGGCTATCCTCGTTCACGGCGGCGACAGCCTGCCCGCCCAGCGGGCTAAAATCTACAAGCGCCTGGTAGACCTGACAATTATTCGCTGGCGGGTTGCCGAGCTGAACCGTGGCCTGCCACCCGACGCGCGGGCGGTGGTCTACCTGGAGGAGGGCGACGAGGTGCGCCTGCGCCTGCAACTGCTGGCGGCCTGGATGCTGCGCGAGCAGCGCCGCGAGATTCTGCTGCGCGAGGCTCAGGATGAGCTCGGCCCGATCTACAAGCTTAACCGCGGCTGGGGCAGAGAGCAGTGCGATATTCACGTGCGCACCCTGATGGGTCTGCTGGCCCTGAACAGCGGCCTGGTGCAGGAGCGTGATGGGCGCTACAGCTTTATTCACTTTACCTTGCAGGAGTATCTGGCGGCCCGCCACTACGACGAGCTAGGCGATGTTGCTGGCCTGCTGGCCAGGCGCGGCGAGCAGCGCTGGCGCGAGGCCGTGTTACTCGCCATCGGCCACTGGTGTACCGACGGCCTGCGCGAGCGTGCGGTTACTGCGTTGAACACGCTGCTCGCGCCGCCCAGCGGCGCCGACGCACTGTTGGCGACGCTGCT
>JAYUYB010000860.1:0-2546 GCA_043752655.1 Chloroflexota bacterium | reverse complement strand
CGGGCATAGTGAGGTCGAGGTAGACGGAGGCGCCGGTGATCGGCTGTCCCTGGGCATCGGCGAGAGTGATGATGAGCTCCTGGCTGCTGTTGAGCGCTGGCGCCTCCACGGCTGCAAGGCCGATAGTGATGCCGTCGACCGTCTGGGTATCAACCTGTACGGTGGCAGGCGCGGGGCCGCCGCAGGCAGCGAGGAGCGTGGCGAGGAGACAGAGCAGGGCGATGCGCGGCAGCATAGAACCTCTTTACAGGACGAGGCGGCGCTCGGAGATGAGCTTGTTGCGCAGCTTGCGGTAGAGCTCGTCGTACTTGAGGCGGCCCATAGTGATCTCGTACTTGTAGGCCTGGAGCATCTTGTGGATCTCGGCGTCGAGACGCTCCTCGACCATGAGCTCGTCGCTGATGATGGCGGTGATCGCGAGCTTGAGCTCGGTGTCGTCGCTGCGCAAGAGCACGCCGTCGATGTCGGCGAGGGCGTCGATGAGCTCAGCGGAGAGGGTCTCGATCTTTTCGGGAGAGAGCTTCACGTGGTGCTCCTGGCGCTAGGGGTAGGCGCGGGCCTTGATCTGCTGGCGGAGGGCGACGAGCTCGGCGAGGCGCTCTAGGGGCAGGTGCCGGGGCGCGCCGAGGGCATGGGCGGCGTGGAGAATGCGGGCGCAGTGCTCGATCTGCTCCATGAGGAAGTAGGCGGCGGTGGGCGTAGCGGCGAGGGTGAGGCCGCCGTGATGGGAGAGCAGGAGCGCATCGTGGTCGGCGACAAGGGCGTCGATGGCGTGGCCCATCTCTGCTGTGCCGGTGCGGGCGTAGGGTGCGGTGGGTACCGGGCCGAGGGCGAGCATGGCCTCGGGCAGCAGGGGCTCAGCCATGCTGACGCCGACGAGGGTGAGGGCGACGGCGGTGGGCGGGTGGGCGTGAACACAGGCGTGAATGTCGGGCCGACGGCGGTAGACATGAAGATGGAGCAGCTGCTCAGATGACTGGCGGCGACCGGGCGCGGCGCGCAGCAACTGGCCTTCTAGGTCGATCACGGCGAGATCATCGGGGGCGAGCTCGCCTTTGCAGAGGCCGGCGGGGGTGATCAGGATCGTGTTATCGGCGAGGCGCGCAGAGATATTGCCATCGCCGGCAGCGATCAGGCCGCGCTGGTAGAGGCGGCGCCCGACGTGGCAGATCTCCTCGCGGAGCGCAAGCTCCTGGGCAGTGGCATGCATAATGGAGCGCCTAGCTGAAGCATTCATAGAGCATGCCTCGGGCCTACTAGCGACGCTGGACGGCGCCGCGGAGCCGCCGGGCGAGCAGCAGTGCGAAGAGGCCCCAGCCAAGCCAGGCGAGCAGAGTACGGCTGAAGCGGGCGAGCAGCAGGCCAACAAGGAGCACACCACGGGCGAAAGCGACGATGGCGCGCTTCCAAAGCAGCACGGTGGGTTCAGCGTCCCAGTTGATCTGAGTGATGCGCGTGAGCAGCCCACGCTCGACGCAGCCCTCCAACGAGTAGACGTAGATCATGTCGGTGTGGTGTGCGGCGAGGAGCAGATCGCGCTCCAGGGCGTCCCAAGGGAGCTGCGGTAGATCGTCGCCGCCGTCGCGGGCGCCGATACCGCTGATCGCGCCGATGCTGATGGCGTCGGCGGCGGGGCCGTAGCTGAGGATGAGGGCGCCGCCGAGATCATTGTCGAGCCGCGCGATCGGGGCGCTGCTGTAGCAGCTCAAGACCTCGACATCGGCGGGCAGGTCGATAATGTCGAGCGTGCGCTGGGAGAGGCTGCTACCCGCACGCCGATCATCGGCAAGGATAGGCAGCTGGTAGGTATGGACCTCGTAGCCGTCGTGGTGGATCTCGGTGATGAGATCGGTGTAGGCGGCGCGTGCGGCGGCGAAGAGCACGTTCTCACGGGCCTGCCAGACGCGATTGGCGATATGGCGGGCGCCCCAGCGCTGAAGATTCGCGATGGCGGCCTCGGGGGGCTCGATGTCGAGGCCGATCGCCTGAAAGTGCAGCGCGTGTGACTGCGACCAAGCACGAAACGCGTGGTAGCGCTCGACGGCCTGAGGGTAGTTGCGGAGGTTCAGCCAGGAGCCCTCAGACGGCGCGAGCAGCAGCCAGGCGATGGCGAGGATGCCCCGGCTGTTGAGCAGGCGGACCACCTCGGCGGTGGCAGCGTCGAGGGCGTGGGTGGACACAGCGACGCCGTAGCTGCTCGCGGCGAGGGTGGTAAGCACCTGGCCATCGCGGAACAGCTCGTGGAGGGCGGGGCCATCGAGCTCACAGAAGAAGGTGATCTGTGGGCGGCCAAAAGTGGCGACAGCCGACTCGGTTGTGGGCGTTGACGCTTGCACTAGCCGTATTATACACTGCCCGCCTGGGCCACGAAGCGTCTGGACCGCGAAGGGCGCGAAGCTTAGCGAAGGGCGCGAACGCCTAGCTTTCGCAGCTATGAGATTTGCGCGATGCAGTGGAAGTTCTGCCGTCGAGCTGCCAAACGAGGGAATCGCCGTCGAAGACGACATTAAAGGCGGCTTTGGGATAGGGTGCGCTGCGGCCTGCGG
>JAYUYB010000859.1:0-14319 GCA_043752655.1 Chloroflexota bacterium | reverse complement strand
GCCAGGCACCCGAGCGCCACGGTGGGCTTGACAACCTGTGCGCCTTTCGGCTACACTAGGTGTAGATCATTTGTTCTACTCTGGACAGCCCTGGGGGCCGTACATGGCACGCGACCTGAACAAAGTCCAGCTCACGGGTCGGCTCGGCGCCGACCCGACGCTGCGCTACACTGCCCAAGGCAGCGCGATCATCACGTTCAAGGTGGCCTCGAACCGCAGCTGGCGCACCGCCGCCGGCACGAGCCACGAGGACACCGAGTGGTTCCGCGTGGTCGCCTGGGATCAGCTGGCCGAGCAGTGTAAGCACCTGCTTGTGCGTGGCGCCCACATCTATGTTGAGGGCCGCCTTCAGACCCGCCAGTGGTCTGACGAGGTCGGCCAGCAGCGCAGCTCCACCGAGGTTGTCGCCAGCGAGGTCATCGTGCTGGACGCAGCCGCTGTGCCTAGCCAGGCAGGCTCGGCAGCCCTGCGGCCCGAGCGCCGCAGCCCGCGCGTGCGCCTAGCAGCGCCGCCGCCCGGGCTTGACGACGCCCCACCTGCGGCACCACTTCAGCTCACCGAGGAAGATCTGCCGATCTAACCGGCAGCGTAAGGGCGCCCCTTGTGGGCGCCCCGGCGCGATGCGAATCACGCAGAAAGGCTCAAAAAGCCGTACTAGGCTTTCGCCGGGAAGATCACAATCTTACGCGTCTCGCCCTCGCCAGCGCTCTCGGTGTAGATCGTCTTATCTTCGCGCAGGGCCAAGTGGACAATCCGACGCTCGTAGGCGGCCATTGGCTCAAGCGTAATGGGGCGGCCAGTCTGGCGAACGCGCTCAGCCATACGGCGCGCAAGGCCCTCCAGCGACTCCTGGCGGCGCTGGCGATAGTTGCCCACGTCCACGACGATCTGCGGCCACTTCTGCACGCGGCGGCTCACAAGCAGGTTGAGCAGAAACTGGAGCGAGCGCAGCGTCTCGCCGCGGCGACCGATCAGCAGGCCCATGGCCTCCTCGTCAGCGCCCTCGACATGCAGCGTGATCGTCTCCTCGACATCGCCCTTCTGGCCGGGCACGCGCGTTACCACCGGGGTGACATACGCGTGAATATCCATGTGGCCGAGCAGCTCATCCAGGGTGGTGCGTGCGATCCCCTGCACTTCCTCGATATCGGGGGCGCGGGCAGGGGCCTCGGCCACATCCTCATCGTCGTCCACGACTGTCACACGGACAAGCGCCTCATCGCCGGTTTCGCCCGCGTCCAGCACCGCGATCGCCACCTCGTCGCGATCCTTGCCGAGCTGCGCGAGCGCCAGCTCGACAGCCTCGGCGACGGTTCGCGCGCTGATCTCGATGCTCTTCATAGCCTTCCTTCATCTCAAGCTACGGCCGGAACGAGCTTGCCTGTATCCGCGCCTCGCGTGCTTCAACAAAGTGGGCTACCGGCGCTTGCGCGACTTGCGCGGGTTTGGCTGCGGCTGTCCTTGCGCGCGCGCCGCCTCAATCGCGTCCTGCTCGACACTGGGCATCGTGAGCGCAGCCGCCTCGCCAGCGATCTCTTTCACCTCGGTGAGCGGGCGCATCACGCTCCAGAAGTCGGCGCGGGGTACAGAGCTGGTAGCCACGGCCCCGGAGGCGTCGGCGCTGGCGCCAGCGGGCGCAAGGCTTAGGGCCGGCGTAGCGGGCTTACCGTCGGGCGGCAGAAACTTCAGATAGTTTGCCAGCGAGCCCCAGCCAGAGGTGAAGTACTGCTGCACAACGCCGACGATGCTGCTCACCACCCAGTAGAGCACCGCGCCCTGGGGGAAGGTGAAGGCGATGTAGCCAAACACCAGCGGCATGAACATCATCATCTGGGTCATAGCCTTCTGCTGCGGGTCCTGGACGCGCGGCGTGGCCATAATGGTCTGCATCAGCTGGAAGAGGATCGAGAGCGTGGGCAGCACCAAGTAGATCACCCCGGCGAAGCCGAGCGGCCCGAAGGCAGGCAGCCCGTACTCGATGATCCCAAGCAGCTTCTGCGAGAAGATCGCGGCGATATTCGGGTCTTCAAGCATACGGGCGGCGGCGGCGCTCAGGTTCACCCGCTGAGCGGGCACCATAATATGGTACACCGCCTGGTAGACGCCGAAGAAGATCGGGAGCTGCAGCAGCAGCGGGAGGCAGCCGCCCACCGGGTTGATCTTATGCTCCCGGTAGAGCCGCATAGTCTCTTCCTGGAGCTTCTGCTGGTCCTTCCCATGCTTGCGCTGGAGCTCCTTGATCATCGGCTGCAGCGTTTGCATACGCCGGCTGGAGCGGATGGAGGTGAGCGTAAGCGGCAAGATGACCAGGCGTGCGGTGATGGTGAAGAAGATAATGCCGAGGGCCACGTTGCCCGTCGTCGACGAGAACCAGATCATGGCCTGCTCGAGCAGGCCGACAAACCAGGACCATATACCGAGCATATGCTTATCCTTTAGTTTTGGGGTTCGGGACGAGCCTCGCCATCCGCGGTGGCGCTTGCCACCAGATGTGGCTCATCGCGCCAGAGCTTTGCCCGCCGAAGCAACTGCTCCACCGCAGCAGCGATGGCCACGAAGGGCGCCACAAGCAACTCGGGGCCACGGACTACAAAAACGATATCGTAGCCAGGGGTGATCGACGGGATGATCAGGCGGACTGCCTCGCGCACCCGCCGCTTCGCCCGGTTGCGCCGCACCGCAGATCCAAGCTGCTTGGTCACCACAAAGCCGCAGCGCGTACGGCGTCGGCGTCCTACAACCACATTTAACGTGAGCAGTGGGGCGACATACGTCCGACCTTCGCGCCGCGCGCGCCGGAACTGTTCGGGACGGCGCAGGCGGTAAGCGCGCTTCATGATTATAAAAGCTTACAGGTTACAGGCTACAGGCGCGCGCCGCATCTGCGGGGCGCAATAGACCTGTAACGCGTAACCTGTAGCCGCTCATCTCCCTAGCGGTGGCCGCGGCGCCCGTCGTCGCGGCGCTCGTCGCTCACGGAGAGCTTATGGCGCCCCTTCATGCGGCGGCGGCGCAGCACCTCGCGGCCATCCTTCGTCTCCATACGGTAGCGAAAACCGTGCTTGCGCCGCCGCGGAATCCGCTTCGGCTGCCATGTACGCTTTGGCATCTGTCTATCTCCTCAACACTGCTACGCAAATGCGTGCTTGGCAAACCCTACCCATTATACTCGTCGCGTTCCATCGGTGTCAAATGGCGCGTCACCCTGTTGTGTCCAGGGTAACGCGCCATGCGCACGCGTCGCTACAGCTGCGCGCTGCGTCCTTACTCGTCGCGGCCAACCTGCTGCAGCGTGCGCTTAATCGCATCGCGCTGGCGCTGGTCGTCGCGGTTCTCGCCCTCGTCGTCGCTCTCGTCGTCGCGCTTGGCGCCCTTGCGGTCGCGCTTCGGCGTTACCGTGGCGGGGCCACCAAACTTCGCCATCAGATCCTCAAGCGTGGCGTCGCCAACGAACTCCTGCTCCACCTCCTCGGTGCTGTAGGTCTCAGGCTGCGAGGGCGTGTTGCGGCGCTCGCGCTGCTGGCGCTCGCGGCGCTCACGCTCACGGTCGCGGCCAGCGCGGGCCTCGGCCGCCGAAGCGAAGCGCGCCGGGCTCGTGGAGGAGCTCTGGCGGGCGGCGCCCGCCGTGTTGGAGCTGTATTCCTCGTTGTCGCCACCCTCGTCGCCCTGCGAGTCGTCGAGGCGCATCGTCAGGCTGATACGCTTGCTCTGCTGGTCGACCTCGATCACCCGCACGGTGACTTTGTCGCCCACCTTCACCATGTCTTCAACCTTGTTGACCCGGCTGGTGGAGAGCGCCGAGATGTGCACCAGTCCATCGCGGCCCACGCCGATGTCGACGAAGGCGCCGAACGGCGCGATCCCGCTCACGGTGCCATCGAGGATCTGGCCGGGCTCTAGCTGCTGCATCTTCTGGGTGCGCTGGGCGCGGCGCAGGCTCAGGCTGATCCGGTTACCGTCGGGGTCAACCTCGAGCACCTTAAACTGAAAGCGGTCGCCGACCTTCACGGCGTCCTCAGCCTTCTCGACGCGGCCCTCGGCCAGCTCGCTCACATGGACGAGCCCATCCTTGCCCACGCCAATGTCGGCGAAGGCGCCGAAGGGCGCAAAGCCGGTGATCGTGCCGTCTACGACATCGCCAACCTTGAGCGCGCCCAGCCGGTCCTTGTCCACCTCGGCGCGCTTGGGCTTGCTGCTGCTGCGGCTGCGGCTGCTCTCGCTCTTCTCGCCGCTGCCGGAGCGCATGGTCAGGCTGATCCGGCGCGCGTCGGGATCGACGCTCTTAATCTTCACCTTCACCGTGTCGCCGATGGCGACAATGTCGGATGGGGTGTCGATACGGGTGTCGCTCATCTCCGAGATATGCACGAGGCCGTCGCGGCCCACGCCAATATCCACGAATACGCCATAGAGCGCGATCGAGGTGACGCGGCCATCGAGCTCCATGCCGGCCTGGAGATCCTTGAGCTTGCGCGGGCGAACGCCGCCCTCCTCGGCCACGGGCGTAAAGCTCGCGCCTTTGTCCTGCGCCACGCCCGCTGCGGCGTCGGCGCTCTGCTCCACCGAGGCTGCGGGCGCCATGGGCGCCACATCATCGGAGGGCACCTGAAGCGCCGGCATGCTTGCAAACTCAGCATCAGGCGACTCTGCGGTCACAGGCTCGGCGGCGGGCGTCTCATCGGTGCCGGCGGGCGGCGCCACAGGATCAGCCTCGGTGGTCACGGTCACAGGCTCGGCGGGAGGCTCAGCGCTCACGGGCTCGGCCTCAGCGGTCTCGGCAAGCTCGGCGGTCACGGGCTCGGCCTCGGGCGCGGTTTCGGTGGTCTCGGCAAGCTCGGCGGTCACGGGCTCGGCCTCGGCGGTCTCAGCGGTCACGGGTGCGGTCTCCTCGGGTATGGGCTCGTTTGTCGCCTCGGCGACGGCGTCGTGGGCTGCGGTCTCAGGGGTAGGCTGCGCCGCAGCCTCCGCCTTTACCTCCGGCGTGGCAGCTGCGGGCTGATCCACCGGAGCGTCCGCTGCATCGAGCAGCGTATCAAGCAGCTCGCTCTCAGCAGATTCGTCCCTACGTACCTGATCGGTCATTTCCTGCTTCCCTCCTGGTAAGTGGACCTGTTTACATTTGCATCTGGCGGCGCACAGCCTCTACAAGGCCGTCGTCGCTCAGATCTTCAAGCCGATAGTACGCCCCTTTGAGGTGCTCGGCAAGCCGCCGCGAGAGTCCACGCTCGAAGTTCGGGTGCTCAGTGTCGATCACGATCGAGCGCACTGTATGTGACGCGATCAGCTCGGCGATCTGATAGGCTTCCTGCTGCGGGGGCAGGTTACTGATCGCCACATTGGCCTGCCCATCGGTCAGCAGAACCATGAGCGGAAGAATTTCCTTATCCTGGCGCCGCGCCTTCTCAAGTAGCTCAAACGCTGTGAGCATACCGCGTGCCAACGGAGTCTTGCCGCCCGTCGGCATGGTCTGCAAGCGCTTCTGAGCCAGCTCGACGCTGTTGGTAAGCGGCAGCAGCACGCGCGCATAATCGCGCTGGAAACTCACAAGGCCCACCCGATCACGGCGCTGGTAGGCGTCACGCAGGAGCGAGAGCACGGCCGCCTTGGTGGCCTGCATGCGCTCCTCGGCCGCCATGCTCCAGCTTGCGTCTACCACGAAGCAGACAGCATTGCGCGTGCGGCGCACCCGCACCTTCTGGCGCAGGTCGCTTTTGTGGATGAGCACCTTTGGCCACCGCCGACTCGGCTGCCCAGGCGTGAGGGCGAGCTCGTCGCGGCGGGTGCGCTGGTAGATCGCCGCCTCACGCAGCGTAGCATCCAGCGCCAGGTCGGTAACCCGCGCCACGCGCTGGCTTTTGATGTAGCGGCCATGCTTGCGGGTGGTGCGGGTACGAGTGCGCTTGCCGGCTGCACGACGATGGCGCTTGTCGCCTGCGCCCTCCAGGCGGCGCGTGCGGAACATCTGGTCGGCCTCATACTGTTTGCCGCCGCTGCTCTTCTCGCTGGCCTGGCTCGTATCGGCGCTGCCGGCGCTGCCTGCCGGGGTGACGGAGCCACCCCCGTTGCTGTCGTCGTCGCCGCCCTCGCCGCGCTCCGTCTGCTCGCCTACATCACCCTTTTTTTTTACATCGTCGCTAGAGCCACTCTCGGCGGGCTTGCCGCTACGCTCGAGGATCTGGCCGACACGCTGTTCATCGAGCTTAATGTCGGTGAACGGCTGGCGGCGCATGCGATGCGGCAGCGCCAGCTCGGCCGCGATGCGGATATCCTCCACGCCAAGGGCAACCCGGCCACTCCAGGCGGCGTGGGTGCGCGCCGTCTCAAGGATGGTCAGGTCGGCGCGGTGGCCGTCCACACCAAGCTCCAGGCAGAGGCTTGCCACCGCAGCCATATCGCTGCCGTCGATACGCACGGCGGGCAGCAGCTCGCGGGCGGCCACGATCCTGGCGGCCAGCTCGTCCTCGGCGCGCAGCCACTGGGCGATGAAGGCCTGCGGGTCGAGATCGTAGGCCATGCGCCGCTCGATCACGGCCACGCGGGAGGCGACATCGTGCAGGCCGACCACCTCCACTGCAAGGCCAAAGCGATCAAGCAGCTGGGGCCGCAGCTCGCCCTCCTCGGGGTTCATGGTGCCCACCAGGATGAAGCGGGCTGGGTGGGAGATGCTCACGCCCTCACGCTCTACGGTGTTCACGCCCATGGCCGCCGCGTCGAGCAGCAGATCCACGAGGTGATCATCTAAGAGGTTGACCTCGTCGACATACAGCAGGCCGCGGTTCACCTGGGCCAGCAGGCCCGGCTCGAAGCGGCGCTGGCCCTCGGTGATGGCGTGCTCAAGGTCGAGGGCACCGACCACGCGATCTTCCGAGGCGGAGACCGGCAGCTCTACCAGGCGCGTCGCCCGATTGGTGGCAGGGAGCGCCTCGCCGCTGATCGCACAGCTCTGGCAGGTGTGGCAGAGGCCGGCGGGGCGATCCGGGAGGCACGAGTATGGGCAACCCTCGACTACCACAATTAATGGAAGCAGACGGGCGAGGCCGCGCACTGCGGTAGATTTCGCGGTGCCCTTCTCGCCACGGATCAGCACGCCGCCCACACGCGAGTTGATCGCATTGAGGATCAGGGCACGCTTCAGGCGCTCCTGGCCGACGATCGCAGTGAATGGATAGACTGGGCGCTGGGACACCGAGGTGCTCATGACAATAAAAATCTTCCGACTCGAGACGAGCCAGAAGCTCTAGCAGCAACGCTACAGGTGAGGTGGGGAGACCAGGGGGTTCTAAAGATCGCTACGACCGACATCGATGACCGCCCGACGTTCGTATAGATACCTGGTTGCCAACGCATAAATACAGCACAGCAGCCCGCCTCACAACGGGTCGTATTGTCGCACAAAGACTACTAAAAGTCAAATCAGCTTTGTCAGCTCGCTGTCATCACAATGCGGCGCGCAAGCGCGTTGAGGCGTGGTATAAAGTCTGTTAAGAGGGGCTGCGCCTCTGCATTGTAGTGCTGCGCTCGGCGGGCGAACAGCGCGTGCTATAATGATGCGCCTGTCCCCGACGCTCATTACCATTACCGTCGTCGGCAGACCCGACTCAGCAAGCCGCCTTGCCCTGGAGCAACAGCTGTGGCCTTCAATCCGATTAACTCACTCTTTGGCGCCTTTAGCCGCGATCTAGGTATCGACCTGGGCACGGCCAACACGCTGGTGCATGTGCGCGGCAAGGGTATTGTCATTAGCGAGCCGTCTGTAGTGGCCATCGACGCCAAGACAAAGCAGGTTCACGCCGTGGGCGCCGAGGCGAAGGCGATGGTTGGCAAGACGCCCGCAAATATTATCGCCGTGCGCCCGCTCAAAGACGGTGTGATCGCCGACTTCGACGTTGTCGAGAAGATGCTGGCCTACTTCATCAAGAAGGCGCATGCCTACTCCTCTGTGCGCCTGATGGAGCCGCGCCCGCGCGTGGTGGTGGGCGTGCCCTCGGGCGTGACGGAGGTCGAGAAGCGCGCCGCCCGCGACGCCACGCTGAATGCCAAGGCCCGCGCTGCCTATATTGTGGAGGAGCCGATGGCGGCCGCGATCGGGGCCGGGCTGCCAGTAGATGAGCCAATCGGCAGCATGATTGTGGATGTGGGCGGCGGCACGACCGAGGTAGCCGTGATCTCACTCGGCGGGATCGTGATCAACCACTCGATCCGCACCGCCGGCGACGAGATCGACGAGGCGATCGTGCAGTTCGCCCGCCGCGAGTACAACCTGCTGATCGGCGAGCGCATGGCCGAGCGTGCCAAGATCGCCGCCGGCTCGGCCTACCCGCTGGAGGAAGAGATCAAGGTGGTGCTGCGCGGGCGCGATCTGCTCACCGGCCTGCCCAAGGCGGTAGAGGTGAGCTCGGTGGAGATCCGCGACGGCATCTCCGGCCCGGTGAACGCGATTGTGCAGGAGGTGCGGCTCGCCCTGGAGGAGACGCCCCCCGAGCTGGTGGCCGACATTATGGAGCACGGGATCACGCTGGCCGGCGGCGGCTCGCTGCTGCACGGCCTGGACAAGCGCATCGCCGCCGAGACCAGGATGCCCGTGCATATCGCCGAGGACCCACTCTCGTGTGTGGCCCGCGGCGCCGGCAAGATGGTAGAAGAGTTTGATCGGAACAAGATCTACCAGGATATTCTGACCCGCACACAGAACAGCAGGCGGGCAAGATTTTAAATGCGCGATCTTCTCGACGACCGCCCGATCAAGCTGCGCCGTGAGCGCTCGGCCACGCCGGCCACCGGCAGGCCATTTGTGGTGGCCATTGTGCTCTGCCTGCTGGCCGGGCTGCTTTTTGCGCTTGATCGCCAGGGCCTGATCACGCCCGCGCGCCAGGCCGCCCAGCAGCTGCTTGTGCCGGTGGCCCAGCGCCTTACCGCGCTGCGCGATGGGGCGGCGGAGCTTGCCACGGCCCCGCGCAGCGAGGACGCCCTACGCGCCCAGGTGGCCGAGCTTCAGCAGGCCAACGGCGAGCTTCAGGCCGAGCTGCTGCGCCGCGAGCAGGCCCAGGTAGAGAATGTGTTCCTGCGCCAGCAGCTCGAGATCCAGCGCGCCAACCCCTGGACACTGCTGGGCGCTGAGGTGACGGTGCGCTCCCCCGACGCCGGCCGCCGCGTGCTGACGATCGCGCGCGGCGAGCGCGATGGGGTGCGGCCTGGCATGGCGGTGATCGGGCAGACGCCGGGCAACCCCGCCGCGCTGGTGGGCATTGTGGAGAGTGTAGGCCCGCGCGCAGCCGAGGTGCTGCTGATCACCGACATCGGCAGCCAGGTGAGCGGGCGCGTGATGCACACGGGCCGCGCCGAGGTGGGCCTCGTGCAGGGCCAGTGGCAGCGCGGCTCCCGCCTGCGGCTTGAGCAGATCAGCCGCGCTACCCCCATCGCCGACGGCGACCCGGTCGTGACGGCAGGCCTGACTGCCGCCCTCAACCTGCCCTTCGACCTCGCCGCCATCCCCGCCGATATCCCGATCGGCAGCGTGGAGCAGGTGAGCAGCGCGGAGCAATATCAGTCGGCCGAGCTGCGGCCATTTGTGGATTCGGACCAGGTGCGCTACGTTTGGGTGATACTCAGTCAAGACGGCTAGAAGAGCTGCTGGCCCGCGAGCTGGCGCGCGTGCTCGCCCTCGTTGGCCTGGCGCTCGTCCAGGTGACGCTGCTGACCACGCCGCTCGGCTTCGCAGCCCCCCTGATGCTCGTGCTGGTGGTGAGCCGCACGCTGCTCGGGGTGGGCGCGGCCTTCCCCGACCTCGGCCTGACGCGGGCGCTGCGCTGGGCGCTCTACGGCGGGCTCGCACTTGATCTGCTCGCCGCTACGCCACTCGGTGCCCACGCGCTCGCCCTACTGATCGCGGCCTTCGCCGTGGCCGCCACCACCCGTCGCATGCGCGTAGAGCGGCTGCTCGTACCCCTGGCTGCGATCGTTGTGGCCGCCCCGCTCTATGAGATCACCCTGGCGCTGCTCACACAGCCAGGCCCCGTGGAGTGGCGCTCGTACGCCCAGGTGGTGATCCTGCCCGCAACCCTGGCCGCCCTGGTGCTGATGCTGCCGACGTTCTTTGTGCTGAGGCGGGTGCTGCGCGGGCAACTGTGATGATAAGGAGACAAGGAGACCGGGAGACAAGGAGACCGGGAGACACCCCTCGTACTCCGCTAGGCGCTCCCGGTCTCCTTGTCTCCCGGTCTAGAGAAGATAGGGGATGGTGATGCCTAGATTAGTCGCCCTGCGCGCACTGCTGCTGCTCGTCGTGGCCGTGATGGTGGGGCGGCTCTACCAGCTTCAGGTGGTGGAGAGCGACCAGCAGCGCTTTGGGAACAGCCCGGAGCAGAGCTACAGCCGCTCGATCACGGTGCCGCCGCGCCGGGGCGAGATCTTCGCCGCCGACGGGAAGACCCTGCTCGCGGAGAGCGTGCCGATCTACAACCTGGCCGTGGTGCCTGGACGTCTGCCGCCGCTTGAGGGCGACCCGCTACGCCGCGCCGAGATCCTTGCGCGGATCAGCCAGGTGGCCGGGCTCACCAGCACGCTCACGCTCTCGCCCACCGGCGCGCTTGCGGGCAGCCCCGACCTGCGCCGCGGGCTCACGCGCTTTGGCCCCCTGCCAGGCCTGGTTGCCGGGCAGCCGCTCACGGTGACGGTGCCGCCCGCCGAGACACTGGACGCGCTGCAGCTGACGCACAGCTACAGTGATGTGCTGGGCCTGCTCAACCCGATCGAGGAGCTGATCGAGCGCGAGGTTGTGCGTGGCTACCAGTCGGTAGTGGTCAAGGAGGGCATCTCGTCGGATCTGGCCCTGGCCATCCGCGAGAACAGCAACTACCTGCCTGGCGTGCTGGTGGTGGAGGGCTACAGGCGGCTCTACCCGGCGAGCGCGGCGGCGCCCTCGTTCTCGCATCTGCTGGGCTACATCGGGCGCGTGTCGGAGTGCGAGCTGGTGGCCGAGAATCCGGCCAGCTCCTGGCTGACCAGCCTGGCCGATCTGGTGAGCCATGCGCCTGTCTGTGGGCTGATCCCCAAGCGGATCGAGCCCGCCAGCATCGGCCTGCCGCCCTACCAGGTGGACGACCGGATCGGCAAGGATGGGCTAGAGGCCGCCTACGAGGCCGAACTGCGCGGCCGTATGGGCATCCAGTCGCTGCTGGTGGATGCGCTGAATCGCCCGGTAAGCGCCCCTGAGATCAGGCGCCCGGTAGAGAACGGCGCGAACCTAGTGCTCACGCTGGATGTGGGCTTTCAGAACGAGACGGCGCGCATCCTCCAGGGCTGGATCGACGAGGGTGAGCGCCGCCGTCTGGCCGCCAAAGATCAGTATAAGCGCGACTACAAGCCGATCGTCGCGGGCTCCGCCGTGGTGATCGACCCGCGCGACGGCCGCGTGCTGGCGATGATCTCGCTGCCCAGCTACGATAACAACGTTTGGGTTGACCCCACGCGCTCCGCCGAGCTTCAGGCGCTACTGGCGCCCCAGGATCCCAAGGCTTTGGAGGAGCTGCTGCGGCTTGCGCCGCTTACCAACCGCGCCATCGCAGGGCAGTACCCGCCTGGCTCCACGCTGAAGCAGTTTGTGGGCGCGGCGGCGCTTCAGCAGGGCGTGATCGGGATCGAGTCTAAGCTGCGCGACCCTGGCGTGCTCCAGCTGATCCAGCGCGATGGCAGCCTCTTCGAGCTGCCCAACTCGGTGCGCAACCGCGACAACGGCGAGCTCACGGTGACCGACGCGCTGCGGCTCTCCTCGAACGTCTTCTTCGCCTCGATTGCGGGCGGCAACGACGAGGCCACCAACCTGGATGAGAAAGCCCTGCGCGTGAACGGGCTCGGTATCGATGGGCTGGTGGAGGGGCTAGAGTGGTTCCATCTGGGGCGGCTGACCGGGGTGGACATCGCGGGCGAGGCGACAGGCCTGGTGCCCACGCAGACCTGGAAGGCCCAGACGAAGCGCGAGGTCTGGACCACCGGCGACACCTACAACACGGCAATCGGCCAGGGTGACATGCAGGTGACACCGCTACAACTGGCCGTGGCGGCAGGCGGCATCGCGACGGACGGCATGGTCTACCGCCCGCATGTGGTCGCCTCGGTAGTGGATGGCGCGGGCGAGCTGCTGCGGAAGATCCAGCCAGAGCTGCTGAGCAAGGTGCCGGTGGAGCTCCCATACCTGCAGGCGATCCGGTTGGGCATGCGCGCCTCGATCACGGATGGGCTGAACGTGGCTGCGAAGGACGAGTGCGCGGGGCTCAGCATCGCCGGCAAGACGGGGACGGCCGAGTTTGGGCCGCTGATCCAGCGCGCCGACGGGCGGCTAGTGCGCCAGAGCCACGCCTGGTTTGTGGGCTATGCGCCCTACGATAACCCGCAGGTGGTGGTGGCAGTGCTGCTGGAGGGCGCGGGCGACTTGGGCGATGGCTCGTCGACCATGGCCGTCCCGGCGGTGACGCAGATTATGCAGGCGTACTTCAAGACGGCGCCGCCCGCCGCTGCGCCCGCGATCTGCCCGGTGCTGCCGGTGGCGCCGAGCGTGGCGCCCGCGCCGCCTGCGGTGGGAATTCAGCCCTAACGGCGCTCTGGCCGTCCCTATGCTATAATTCCCTAATCTTTTCACGTTCAAAGCAGGCACATGGGCATGAGCGACCTGATCAGCATCAAGGGCGGCCGCGAGGGCCTGTGGATGCGGCTGGACGACACAGCGGAGTGGGCGGCGCTGCTGGCGCAGCTCGAACGGCAGCTGCTGCAAAATCGCAGCTTCTTTACGGGTGCGAAGCTGACGCTGGATGTAGGCGACCGAGCCATGAGCACTGTGCAGCTGGGCGAGATGCTAGGCCTGATGCAGCAGCACGGGGTGGCCGCCGAGGCGCTGAGCGCCAACGCCCGCGAGAGCCGCAACGCCGCCCGCGCCGCCGGGCTCACGGCCCGACCGCTGCCACGCTACCCCGATGCGGCCCCTGGCAGCCCCGGCGTCGCCAACGAGAGCGAGGCGCTGCTGATTACCCGCACGGTGCGCTCGGGGCAGGTGGTGCGCCACAGCGGACATCTCACCCTGATCGGCGACGTGAACCCCGGCGGCGAGCTGATCGCCGGCGGCAGTATTCTGGTCTGGGGTCGCCTGAAGGGCTTTGTCCACGCCGGGGCCTTGGGCAACGCCGAGGCGCTGGTCTGCGCGATCGAGCTGCGGCCGACTCAGCTGCGGATCGCGGATCAGATCGCAACGGCGCCCAAGTCGGGCGGCCCGCTCTCGCCAGAGGTGGCGCGCATCGACGGCGGCCAGATTGTGGTGGAGCCCTGGGAAGCACTGAAGAGGTAGCGTCTGGACCACGAAGGGGCGTCTGGACCACGAAGGGCGCGAAGGGTTGCGAAGGGCGCGAACGCGAAGGGCGCGAAACGGGTGGGTTTGTTACGGAGAACGACATGGGGCGCGTGATCACGATTACATCGGGCAAGGGCGGCGTGGGTAAGACAACGACCACCGCGAACCTCGGAACCGCCCTCGCAATGCGCGGTGGCCGTGTAGCTGTGCTAGACGCCGACATCGGCCTGCGGAACCTCGATGTGGTGATGGGCCTGGAGAACCGCATCGTGTATGATCTTGTCGATGTGGTGGAGGGCCGCGCCCGCCTGCGCCAGGCGCTGATCAAGGATAAGCGCCTGCCCGAGCTCTGCCTGCTGCCCGCCGCGCAGACCCGCGACAAAGACGCGGTGAGCCCCCAGCAGATGATCGAGCTGACCAATCAGCTGCGCAGCGAGTTCGACTTTGTGCTGATCGATAGCCCCGCCGGCATCGAGGGCGGCTTTCGCAACGCCATTGCCGGCGCCGATGAGGTGGTGATCGTGACCACGCCCGAGGTCTCTGCCGTGCGCGACGCCGACCGGATTGTGGGACTGGTGGAGGCTGCCGAGAAAGGCCCTGCCAGCCTGATCGTCAACCGGATCAAGCCGAAGCTGGTGAATCGCGGCGAGATGCTGTCGGTGGAGGATGTGCTGGAGCTGCTGGCGATCACGCTGGTGGGCATCGTGCCCGACGACGAGACGATCGTTATCTCCACGAACCGTGGCGAGGCCGCCGTGTACGACCCGAACTCGCAGGCTGGCCGCGCCTTCCTCGATATTGCCCGGCGCCTCAATGGCGAAGAGGTGCCCTTCCCTGTCCTGCAGGAGAATCAGGGCGTGCTGGAGCGCTTTTTCGGCATCTTCGGGCGGCGCCGCTCGTAGCGAAAGGAGCCCGCTATGGGCTTTCTCGACAGTCTGTTCGGGACACGCCGCGAGCGCAGCTCGACGGTTGCGAAGGAGCGC
>JAYUYB010000858.1:0-6453 GCA_043752655.1 Chloroflexota bacterium | reverse complement strand
TGGATCATGGCTGCCGCGTGACGGTGGTGCCCAGCACGACTAGCGCCGCCGAGGTGCTGGCCCTGCGGCCGGATGGCGTGTTCTACTCGAATGGCCCTGGCGACCCGGCGGCCACGCTGTACGCCGTTGATACGCTGCGCGGCTTGCTGGGGCGGATGCCGGTATTTGGGATCTGCCTTGGCCACCAGCTGATGGGCCTGGCCCTGGGTGGGAAGACTTATAAGCTGCCCTTCGGCCACCACGGCGCCAATCACCCTGTGCGCCACCTGCCCACGGGCCGTGTGGAGATCACCTCGCAGAACCACGGCTTTGCGGTGGATCCCGCCACGCTGCCCGCCGAGGTCGAGGTGACGCACATCAACCTGAACGACCAGACGGTGGAGGGCCTGCGCCACAAGGGGCTCCAGTGCTTTAGTGTGCAGTACCACCCCGAGGCCGGCCCTGGCCCCCACGATGCCACGTATCTGTTCCGTGAGTTCACGGGGATGTTGGCTGCGCGCCGAGGCGCATAGCGGGGCGCGCCCGTGAGCGACGAGACCGATGAGCCGAACCCCAGCGGCGTGGACCCGCGCAACGCTCTGAACGAGCTCACCGGCCGTGAGTGGACCTACGCGCTGCGTTCGGTGATCAGCACGCGCTACCCCACGCGCGGCCCCGAGTCCTACGCCCACGACCTGCGCCGCGCCCACCCCTCGCCCAAGCCGCCGCAGCTGGTGGCCGAGCTGCTGCGCTTCTTCACCCGCCACGATGGCCACGTGCTCGACCCCTTTGCCGGCGTTGGCGGCACCCTGCTCGCCTGCTCGCTGGAGGGGCGCAGCGCCGTGGGCGTGGATCTCTCGCCGGAGTACGCCGCAACCTACGCCGCCGTCTGCGAGCGCCTGGCGCTGGCACCGCAGCCCTACCGCGTGGGCGATGCGCGCTGCCTCGCCGACTTCCCGGAGGTGCGCGAGCGCCCCTTCGAGCTTATCTTGACCGACCCGCCCTACGCCGCGATGATGGCCCGCGCCAAGACGGGCGAGCACAAGAAGCGCGGCCGTGGCGCCGCCACACCGTTTACCGCCTCGCCAGACGACCTGGGCAACCTTGGATACAGCGCGTTCCTGCCCGCGCTGAGCGCGATCATCGCCGGCGCCCTGCCCTTTCTGCGGCCGAGGGGCCACCTTGTGCTGTTCACGAAAGACCTGCAGCCCACGCCCGAGCACCACAATATGCTCCACGCCGACATTGTGGCCGCCCTGCGCGAGCTGCCCGGCCTGGAGTATCGCGGCTACCGCATCTGGCACGACCAAAGCCTGAACCTCTACCCGTTTGGCTACCCCTTCGCCTTTGTGTCCAACCAGGTGCACCAGTTTATTCTGATCTTTCGCTACCTGCCGGGATAGGGCGCACTGGCTTGCGCCCGGCGGGCGGCGGCCCCCGCGCCGAGTGTGGTATCATGGCGGCGAATCGTTTCCAACCGCACACCAATCCGGCCTGCCCACGCGGGCTGCCAGAGCTATGAGCCGCATCGCCAAGACATTCGCTCGCCTCCGGGCCGAGGGCCGATTCGCCCTGATGCCCTATGTTACTGTTGGCTTCCCCGAGCGCGAGAGCACGCTGGCCATCGTCCCCGCGATGGAGGCCGCAGGCGCCAGCCTGTTCGAGCTTGGGGTGCCGTTCTCGGACCCGCTCGCCGACGGCGCCACCATCCAGCGCTCCACCCAGCGCGCCCTGGCAAACGGCGTCACGCTCGCCGACTGCCTCGCCACCGTGCGCGCGCTCCGCGAGCAAGGCGTGCAGGCCCCGCTGCTGCTAATGGGCTACTACAACCCGCTGCTGCGCTACGGCGTTGCGCGGGCCTGCCGCGAGCTCGCCGCAGCCGGCGGCGACGGCTGGATTATCCCCGATATGCCCCCCGAGGAGGCCGATGAGCTACAGGCGGCCGCCGCCGACCAGGCCCTCGATCTGATTATGTTCGTGGCCCCCACCACCCCCGAGGAGCGCATCGCGCAGATCGTGGCGCGGGCCACCGGCTTTATCTACGTGGTGTCGCTTACCGGCGTCACCGGGGCGCGCCAGAGCATGGCCGCCAACCTGGGCGCGCTGCTGGCCCGCGTGCGCCGCCACACAGATCTCCCGCTCGTGGTGGGCTTCGGCATTAGCAGCCCTGCGCATGTGGCCGAGGTGGCCGAGCTCGCCGATGGCGCTATCGTCGGCAGCGCCCTGATCGCCCACCTCGAACAGCTCGCCCCCGACGAGCTCGTTCCCGGCGCGGCTAGCTTTGTGCGCGAGCTGCTCCCGCCGTTGTAACCCGCCGCGCTATCCTGAGCCTGCACGCGCCGCGCTGTAGCGCCAGCGCCTGCTCAACGAGGAGGTTCTATGGAGGCGAAAGCGTACGTCCTGATCGAGGCCGAGTCGGGCCGGGTCGCCGAAGTCCTCGCCGCCCTGCGCGCCATCGAGGGCATGCTCGCCGCCGACGCCGTCACCGGCCCGTACGATATTATCGCCACGCTCCAGACGCCCGACCCGCGCAATCTCGGCCGCATGGTGATGAACGAGATCCAGGCGGTCGAGGGCATCAAGCGCACCGTCACCTGCATTGTGATCGGCTAGTACAGCCCAGACGACGGTGGACGATGGGCGGTGTCGCACCTACCGTCTACCGTCTACCGTCGAGAGTTTCAGCGCCAGAAAGGAATAGGGTATGACTTCAGGCAAAGGCATGGAGGGAATTGTCGCCGCTCAGACGGGCATCAGCTATATCGATGGCATCAACGGCCGCCTCTTCTACCGCGGCCTCGACATCAACGAGCTCGCCGAGAAGTCGAGCTTCGAGGAGACTACGGCGCTGCTCTGGTACGGCGATCTACCCACCCACAAGCAGCTCGATAGCTTCAAGCGCAAGATGAGCGAGAACCGCCTGGTGCCCAACGAGATCATCGCGCTGCTGCTGCTGCTCCCCAAGAAGACCACAGTGATGGGCGTGCTGCGCACCGCTGTGTCTGCGCTCGCCTCGTTCGACCCCGAGACCGGCGATAACTCGCTGGAGGCGAATGTCCATAAGTCGATCCGCCTCACGGCCGCTATGCCCACAATTGTGGCCGCCTGGGAGCGTATCCGCAACGGCCTCTGGCCCGTAACCCCTAGCACAACCCTCGACCACGCGGCCAACTTTCTCTACATGCTCACCGGCCACGAGCCCGACCCGGCTGCCGCGCGCGTGCTCGACCAGTGCCTCATCCTGCACGCCGACCACGGCCTCAACGCCAGCACCTTCGCCGCCCGCATCACGGCCTCCACGCTCTCGAACCTGCACAGCTCGATCACCTCGGCGATCGGCACGCTCAAGGGCCCGCTCCACGGCGGCGCCAACGAGCAGGTGATGCGCATGCTGCTGGAGATCGGCAACATAGATCGGGTCGATCAGTACATGCGCGGCGCCTTCGCCGCCAAGAAGAAGATCATGGGCTTTGGCCATCGCGTCTACAAGGCCGATGACCCGCGCGCCCTCTGGCTGGAGCGCCTCGCCGCGCAGCTGGCCGAGACTAGTGACAACCGGCGCTGGTACGCTATGAGCGAGCGCATCCGCACGATTGTGCAGGCCGAGAAGCCGCTGCCCGTCAATGTCGACTTCTACTCGGCCTCGGTCTACTACACCCTGGGCATCCCGATCGACCTCTTCACGCCGATCTTTGCGATCAGCCGCGTAGCCGGCTGGACGGCCCACGTCTACGAGCAGTATTCCGACAATCGCCTGATCCGCCCCGAGTCTGAGTACATCGGCCCGATGGATGTGCCGTACACGAGCCTCGACGAGCGGAAGTAGATTCAGTGCTGAGTGCTGAGTGCGCTGCGCGCTGCGCGCAAGTGCTGAGTGCTGAGTGCGCTGCGCGCGAGTGCTGAGTGGCACAGGACGTGAGTTGTTGCCGACAGGACTCAGCACTCAGCACTCAGCACTCAGCACTCAGTACTACTTTACTTCGCCATGTCGCTTACCCTGCGTCTCACCATCACCTACCTGCTGATCACGCTGGCCGGCGTGCTGCTGCTGGGCGCGGGCTTTGTGGCCCTGGCCGGGCGCTATCTCGCCAACCAGCGCGAGCAGGAGCTGGGCGCTCAGGTGGAGCTCTACGCCGCGCTGCTCGGTGAGCTCGCCGCAACCCCCGAGGCGCTTCAGGCCCTGGCCCCAACCCGCCCCGGCGCCGAGCTGCTCCCCGCCGAGACCGCAGCCCGCCTCTTCTCCACTGCGGGCGCCATCCTCGCCGGCGACCCCGCCCTCGGCCCCTTCCCAAGCCGCGCCGCGCTGCCGCTGCTGCGCCCGGCGCTGCCGCTGCCAGCCTCGCAGGTGGAGGGGCGCGCCTACGCAGCTCGGCCTATTGTCGCCCCTGCCGGCACCATCGGCGTGATCGAGCTTTCCCGCGACACTGCCGACGATACGCGCCTGCTCACGGGGCTGCGCCGCCTTGCTATCCAGGCCGCGCTTGTGGCCGCCGCGCTCGTGGCCATTGTGAGCCTGCTCGTCGCCCGCTCCATCGCCCGCCCCGTGGTGCGCCTCGCCGCCCGCACCGAGGCTCTCGCTGCCAGATTTGACGACCGACGACCGTCCACCGTCCACCGTCCACCGTCCACCGTCCACCGTCCACCGTCCACCGTCTATGGGCTTCGTGGTAAAAATGAGCTGGTGGCTCTGGAGCAGAGCCTCACCCGCCTTGATGCCAGCCTGCGCGCCTATGTCGCCCGCATCGGCGAGCTAGAGCAGGCCAGGACGCAGTTCTTCCGCAGCGTCTCGCACGAGCTGCGCACCCCGCTCACGGCGATCCGTGCGGGCCTGGAGAACCTGAGCGATGCGGCCCCCGCCGCGCAGCGGGCCGCCCTCGACACGCTGGAGGGCGAGGCCGCGCGCCTTGGCCGCCTGGTAGACGAGCTGCTGACGCCCGGCGCCGACACAGGGCGCTTTACGTTGCTGGCCCGCGCGCCGCTGGATCTGGGCGCGCTGGCGGCGCAGGTCTGCGCGCTGCTGGCGGGCCGCGCCGACCGCGCAGGCGTGGCGCTGCGGACCGAGGGCGGCCCCCTGCTAGCCCTGGGCGACGCCGACCGGCTTAAGCAGGCGCTGCTCAACCTGACCGATAACGCGCTGCGGGCCACGCCGCCGGGCGGGGCGGTGCTGGTGGCCGCACGGCGAGCTGGGGCCACGGCGCAGCTGGTGGTAGAGGACACTGGCCCCGGCGTGCCGCCAGACAGCCGCGCGCAGATCTGGGAGCGCGGCGTGCGCGGCGCCAGCCCAGACACCGCCGGCAGCGCTGGGCTTGGCCTCGCCATTGTGCGCGAGATCGCCGCCGCCCACGGTGGGCGCGCCTACCTCGACGAGGGCTACTGGCCAGGGGCGCGCTTCGTGATCGAGCTGCCCCTAGCCGAGCCAGTACGGGCGCGGCATGCTGCGCCTCACCCACAATGAACGACGACCCGACCCGCCGCCGCCGCATCCGCTGGGCGGTGGGCGGCGCCCTGATCCTGGCAGCCGTGGCAATCCTGCTCGGCGGCGTCTTCAATGTGGTGATCGCCATTGCCCTGCGCAGCGTGCCCGCAGACGCCGGTTTCGGCTACTGGGCGCTCTTCCTGCTACGCTCCTCGCTCGCCTGGGGCGGCGGCGCGCTCTTCTTTGGCGCTCTGCTCGGCATGTTCGCCTCGATGATCTGGCGCGGCGACCAGCCTGGCTAATTTGACGATTCCACTCCTACGCGCTATAATCCAGGCTGTTGCTCGGGGCGTAGCGCAGACCGGTAGCGCACCTGAATGGGGTTCAGGAGGTCGGAGGTTCAAATCCTCTCGCCCCGACCAAAGCTTGCAGGCGCGGCATTCTCACAAGAGGTGCCGCGCCTACTTTATTATGCTAGCCGCTTGTCGTAACAGTTTACTGCGTGGCACGGCGCCTACTGAGCACAGAAAAAGGCCCGCTAACCTCTTGACACCGCCTTTATACTCGCCTTATACTTTACACATTATCAGGGGGCGCTCTCGTTTGCACCCTTCAGCGCACTCAGCCCCGTAAATCGTTCCCCTCACCGCTCCGCAAGGTACACCAGGAGGCGCCAGCATGGCTACGATGAGCCTGCAAGCTGCATACGATCAGGCCCGCAGCTACCTTGAGGCCAACCGGGTCGATCAGGCAATCGGGGTGGCACAACACATCCTCGATCAGCTTCCGGAGAACCTCGAGGCCCACCGCATTCTTGGCGAGGCCTACCTGGCCGGGCGCCAGTTCGACCAGTCGGAGGCTGCCTTTAGCCGCGTGCTCCACGCCGACCCGGAGAATATCCCCGCCCACGTTGGCCTCGGGATCACCTTCGAGCGCCAGGGCAAGCTTGATCGCGCCGTGACAGAGTTCGAGCAGGCGCTCGAGGTGCGCCCCGATATGCCGGAGCTGCGCAGCCAGCTGCTGCGCCTCTATACCGATATCTGGGGCAGTGAGGGCGC
>JAYUYB010000857.1:0-14335 GCA_043752655.1 Chloroflexota bacterium | reverse complement strand
GCGAGCAGCTTGGCCCCCAGCGCCACCTCGTGATCATCCTCTGCGGCGCCAGCATCACCCTCGCCGAGCTCGCCGCTTTCCGTACGCGCGTGGGGCTGTAGCATGGCCCGCATCCAGAGCCATATCAGCCCCCAGAGCGACGAGTTCAAGGCCAACGTCGCCCACCACCAGGCCCTCGCCGCCCAGCTGCGCGAGCAGGTGGCCATGGCAGCCCAAGGCGGCAGCGAGGACGCGCGCCGCAAGCACACCGAGCGCGGCAAGCTGCTTGTACGTGAGCGCGTGGAGCTGCTGCTGGACGACGGCACCGCCTTCCTGGAGCTAAGCCCCCTCGCCGCGCACGCCGTCTACCCCGACGAGGTGCCCGGCGCCGGCGTCGTTACCGGCATCGGCCGCGTCAGCGGCCGCGAGGTCGTTATCGTCGCCAACGACGCCACCGTCAAGGGCGGCACCTACTACCCGCTCACCGTCAAGAAGCACCTGCGTGCCCAGGAGATCGCCCAGGAGAACAACCTGCCCTGCATCTACCTGGTTGATAGCGGCGGTGCCTTTCTGCCAATGCAGGACGAGGTCTTCCCCGACCGCGACCATTTCGGGCGCATCTTCTACAACCAGGCCCAGATGTCGGCCCACGGCATCCCCCAGATCGCGGCTGTGCTAGGCTCCTGCACCGCCGGCGGCGCCTACGTGCCCGCAATGAGTGACGAGGTAGTGATCGTCAAGGGCACCGGCACGATCTTCCTCGGCGGCCCGCCGCTCGTGAAGGCCGCCACCGGCGAGGTGGTGAGCGCCGAGGATCTCGGCGGCGCCGATGTGCATACACGCCTCTCCGGCGTGGCCGACCACTTCGCCGACGACGACCGCGCCGCGCTCGGGATTGTGCGCGATATTGTGGCCAACCTCGGCCCGCGCTCGCGCCCGCCCTGGGAGCTGCGCGCGCCCGAGCCGCCCCACTACGATCCCGCCGAGCTTTATGGCGTGATCCCCAGCGACCCGCGCAAGAGCTACGATATCCGCGAGCTGATCGCCCGCCTGGTGGACGGCAGCCGCCTGCACGAGTTCAAGGCGCGCTACGGCACCACGCTCGTCTGCGGCTTTGCCCAGATCGAGGGCCAGCCTGTGGGCATCCTCGCAAACAATGGCATCCTCTTCAGCGAGAGCGCCTTGAAGGGCGCCCACTTCATCGAGCTCTGCTGCGCCCGCAGCATCCCGCTGCTCTTCCTCCAGAATATCACCGGCTTCATGGTCGGCCGCCAATACGAGAACGGCGGCATCGCCAAGGATGGCGCCAAACTCGTCACTGCGGTCAGCTGCGCTAACGTGCCAAAGTTCACCGTGGTGGTGGGTGGCTCTTTTGGCGCCGGTAACTACGGCATGTGCGGCCGGGCCTACCAGCCGCGCCAGCTCTGGATGTGGCCCAACGCCCGCATCAGCGTGATGGGCGGCCCCCAGGCGGCCACAGTCCTGCTCACGGTGCGCCGCGATAACCTTCAGGCTCGCGGCCAGGACATGAGCCCCGAGGAGCAGGAGGCCTTCAAGGCGCCCATCCTAGAGCAGTACGAGCGCGAGGGCAGCCCCTACTACTCCACCGCCCGCCTCTGGGACGACGGCATCCTCGACCCATGCGACACCCGCAAAGCTTTGGCCCTCGGCCTCGCCGCCGCGAGCAACGCCCCCCTGGCGCCCACCAAGTTCGGCATCTTCCGCATGTGAAGCACTGCGATGCGCTTCCGGAAAGGCGACGCGCCACCCGCAATGCGCTTCCGGGAAGGCGACGCGCCACCATCGCCTCGTTTGAGGCATACCTTCCCGGAAGCTGGGCCTCCCCCATGGATCTCCGCCTGCTCACAATCATCATCCTCGTTGTGGCCGCCGCGCTGCGCAGCGAGATCTTCTTTTACCTGCTCTATGTGCTGGTGGGCGTGCAGCTGGTGGCCTGGCTCTGGGTGCGCGCCGCCACTCGCTCCCTGCGCTGGTCGCGCAGCCTGCCCGCCGCCAGCTTCCCCGGCGAGCCAGTGGAGGTGACGCTCACCGTGCGTAACCAGGGCCTTGTGCCTATCCCCTGGCTGGCGCTCCACGAGAGCGTGCCAGCATCGCTGCGCACGCCATCGTCGGTGCGCCACGTGATCGCGCTCGGCGCCCGTGAGGAGCGCCGCCTATCCTACACGCTGCTTGGCCAGCGTCGCGGCCTCTACCGCCTCGGCCCGCTCAGCCTGCGCACCGGCGATGTGCTCGGCCTCTTCGAGCGCCCCCTGTCCGGCGACGCCGGCGACAGCCTGGTGATCTATCCCCATGTGCTCCCGCTGCCCGAGCTCGGCCTGCCCGCCGCGCTGCCGTTCGGGGCGCGCCCAGCGCCAGGCAGCCTCTTCACCGACCCGGCCCGCCCCATCGGCGTGCGCCCGTACGCCTCAGGCGACAGCGTGCGCCAGATCGACTGGAAGAGCAGCGCCCGCACCAATGCGCTCCAGGTGCGCCGCCACGAGCCCGCCATCGCCCGCGACACCACCCTCGCCCTCGCCTTCAGCCTGGCCGAGTACCCTGGCCGCTACACGTATGACGCCCTTGAGCGCGCCATTGTGGCCGCCGCCTCCATCGCCGCCGATCTCGTGCGCCGCGGTCAGCCCGTTGGCCTCTGCACCAGCGGCCACGACCCGCTCGGCAACGCCCCGGCCGCGCCCATCGCCCCCGCCGCCGGGCGCGCGCACCTGATCGAGATCCTGCGCCTGCTGGGTCGCCTGGAGGCTCGCCCCACAGGCGAGCTCGCCCAGGTGCTGGAGCGTGTCACCGCCGGCCTGGGCTGGGGCAGCACGCTAGTAGTGATAGCCTGCGGGGGCGGCCAACAGCTCGTCGAGCGGCTGCTGCCCCTGCGTCGGCGCGGCCTCCACGTCGCCCTCGTGCTCGTAGAGGGCAGCGCCGACGACCTCGCACTCGCCCGCCGCCACCAGATCGCCGCCTACCTCGTAAGCCGCGCCGGCGCCCCCGTAGGGGAGCCCCTCGTGGGCGCCCTTCCCAAGTAAGGATCTCCCATGCTCCGCATATCCGAAGAAGTCGCCGCCGCCCTCGACGCAGGCCACCCCGTCGTCGCCCTGGAGAGCACCCTGATTAGCCATGGGCTACCCTACCCGCAGAACCTCGCCGTCGCCCGCGCCCTAGAGGACGAGGTGCGTCAGGCGGGCGCTGTGCCGGCCACCGTCGGTGTTGTAGGCGGCGTGCCCACCGTCGGCCTCGCGCCCCACGAGCTTGAGCGCTTCGCCACGAGCGGCACGGTGCGCAAGCTTTCCCGCCGCGACATCGCTGTGGCTGCCGCGCAGCGCGCCGACGGCGCCACCACCGTGGCCGCCACCATGGCACTTGCCGCCGCCGCCGGCGTGCAGATCTTTGCCACCGGCGGTATCGGCGGCGTCCATCGCGGCGCCGGGCGCAGCTGGGATGTCTCAGCCGACCTCACTGAGCTTGCCCGCACCCCGGTGCTCGTTGTCTGCGCTGGCGCAAAGGCTATCCTCGATCTGTCGGCTACCCTGGAGTATCTGGAGACCCTTGGCGTGCCAGTTGTGGGCCTCGGCACCGCCGAGCTGCCGGCTTTCTACAGCCGTAGCAGTGGGCTGGGCTTAGCGGCAAGCGCCGAGAGCCCAGAGGAGGCCGCACGGATCTGGCACGCCCAGCGTCGCCTCGCCGCCATCGCAGCGCCGGGCGGCATGCTGCTGTGTGTGCCTCCACCCGAGGCCGTGGCCCTGCCCCGCACTGTGGTCGAGGCCGCCATTGAGCGAGCCCTCGCCCGCGCCGAGGCTGCCGCCGTGCGCGGCCCAGCTGTAACCCCGTTCTTGCTCGCCGCTATGGCTGAGGAGACGGCGGGTGAGAGCATCGGCACCAACGTGGCGCTGCTGCGTCAGAACGCCCACGTCGCCGCCCTGGTTGCGCGCGCGCTGTCGCAGTTGGCGCCCTAGCCGATGCCTCCATAGTGCCTCCTGAGCCAGTGCGGCCTGCAAAAGTACTTGACAAGTTGCATTATCGCGCCTATACTTGCCAATGCAGATTTCAGAACAAGTTTCTGTTCGCACCCTCAGCACAATTTCCACCCGCGCTTAACCCCGCTTTGTTGAGTGCAAATTAAGAACGGCATGAGGATGCCGCTCCTTCCTTCGGGAAGGGGCTGCATTGTGTCCCTCACCGCTAGGCTAGGAGCACAGATCGATGCTCAAGCGGACGACACCCATCTGGGGGCTTACCGATAGGCAGGCGCTGGAGCAGGACTCCGAGACGGAGCGGCACGCCGAGGTTGAGGAACGTCTAACCCACGAGCGCCCGGCGCCGCCCAAGGCAGGTGAGCCGACCCTTGACCCGGTGCAGCACTACCTGCAGGAGATCGGGCGTGTCTCGCTGCTCAACGCCCGCGAAGAAGTTGATCTCGCCGAGCGCATCGAGCGCGGCAACCTTGCCCAGGCTCGCATCAACGAGACAACAGATATTCTGCCCGCCGACCGCATTCCACTCGACCAGGCTATCGTCATCGCCAATGATGCGCGTCGCCACCTGATCCAGGCCAACTTGCGCCTCGTGGTCAGCATTGCTAAGAAGTATGTCGGGCGCGGCCTCTCGCTGCTGGATCTCATCCAGGAGGGTAACATCGGCCTGATGCGCGCTGTCGAGAAGTTCGATTATCGCAAGGGTAATCGCTTCAGCACGTATGCCACGTGGTGGATCCGCCAGGCCGTCACGCGCTCCATCGCCGAGCAGGGCCGCACCATCCGCCTCCCAGTCCATATGAGCGAGTCTGTCGGGCAGGTGAAGCGCACCTCCGAGCGCCTCTCCCAGTCGCTCGAGCGCCAGCCCACCGCCGAGGAGATCGCCATCGCCCTCGGCCAGCCCGTCGAGCGCATCCAACGCGTGCTCGAGGCAGCCCGCCGCCCTGTCTCTTTGGAAACTCCCGTCGGCGACGAGGGTGAGCACACCCTTGGCGATTTCCTCACCGACGACGAAGTGCCCTCGCCCACCGATTTCGCCTCCTCGCAGCTGCTGCGAGAGGATCTGTCGGCCGCCCTGGATCACCTCAGCGAGCGCGAGCGCCGTATCATCGACCTGCGCTACGGCCTAGTCGATGGTCGTCGCCGCACCCTCGAGGAGGTTGGCCGCGCCCTCGGTATGACTCGCGAGCGCGCCCGCCAAATCGAGGCCGAGGCCCTGCGCCGCCTGCGCAGCCCCGATGTTGGACAGCACCTGCGCGACTATCTCGAGTAGCCTTAGCCCCCCTTTGCGCAACAGGAAAGACGCCCCTTTGGGGCGTCTTTCTGTGCGCTCTGCTCCAGGTTGTGCGGGCAGCTAAAACCGTGCGCTGCGCTCGCTGCTGCTGCTGCTGCCGCGCATCTGGTCGAAGCAGTTGCTACAGTAGACAGGCTTCGTGCCGCGCGGTACGAAGGGCACTGTCGTCTCCTGGCCACAGTTGGCACAGGTGGTCTTGTACGTCACGCGCTCACGCGTGCCCGTGCTCGCCGTGCTGTTGCCGCGCGGCGCCGATTCGCGCATGCCGCTGCCGCTGCCGCCGCTTGCGCCCATCGAGCTCTTGCGGGCCTGGCGGCATGCGGGGCAGCGCGTCGGCTCGTTCACGAAGCCCTTCGAGGCGTAGAACTCCTGCTCCCCTGCGGTGAATACAAAGTCCACCCCACAATCTCGACACGTGATGGTCTTGTCTGCGAAACTCATGCTCGCCACTCCTTGCCGATGAGCCATTGCCGAGGTTGGTCCGCGCCTTGGGTTAGCGAGCAGGTTCGCCCTTGGTATTCACACACCCCAGGGAGTAGCTATGCCCTTCGCGTGCCACGCAGCCGTCCATTAATGTTCTATTATAATCTGTTTTGATTTGGCTGCAATACCCTGTTGGCTATTCAGCGCCCTGAAGCCAAATCAGGCCTCTTCCATGCAAAAGCGAGCGCCCTCCATGCCGAGAGGGCGCTCGCAGTGGCACAGTTCTTGCGAGAACCGGCGGTTCGTCTGCACGTGCTCCGCTACGAGAGCTCCACCGCTACCCAAGCCCGTACCGTGTGATGTTCCTCCGCGTCGGACAGGCGCAGCTGCTGAGGCTCGCTGGCCCGCTGCGTGCGCGCCGCAGCCGTCACGAACTCACGGAAGAGCGGGTGCGGGCTGTTTGGGCGCGACTGGAACTCGGGGTGGAACTGGCTGGCCACGAACCAGGCGTGGTCGCGCAGCTCGATAATTTCCACCAGCCGCCCATCCGGCGAGTGGCCGCTGATCACGAAGCCGGCCGCCTCCATCCGCTCCCGGTAGCTGTTGTTGAACTCGAAGCGGTGGCGGTGGCGCTCATGCACCAGCGCCTGGCCGTAGGCAGCGTGGGCCTTTGTGCCGGGCACCAGCACACAGGGGTATGTGCCAAGGCGCATTGTGCCGCCCTTCTCTGTGATGTCGCGCTGGTCCGGCATCAGGTCGATCACCGGGTGGGCGCAGCTGGGCGCAAACTCGGTGCTATTCACATCGCCGCTGCCCAGCAGGCGCCGGGCGAAGGCGATCGTCGCGCACTGCATGCCAAGGCACAAGCCCAAGTACGGGATGTTGTTGCGCATCGCGTACTCGGCCGCCATGATCTTGCCCTCAATGCCCCGGTCCCCAAAGCCGCCTGGCACCACAATCCCGTACGCCTTGGAGAGCAGCCGCTCGGGGCCATCCCGCTCTACCTGCTCGGCCGAGATCCAGTGCAGATCGATGTCGAGCTCCTGGTGCAGCCCGGCGTGGCGCAGCGCCTCCACCACGCTAATGTAGGCGTCCTTCAGCTCTACATACTTGCCCACCAGCGCGATCGGAATCACGCGCTTCGGCTTGCGGATCAGCTCCACCAGCTCGTTCCAGGCCGTCAGATCCGGCGGCACGCAGTTCAGGTCAAGCCTATCGCACAGGAAGCCGCCAAGGCCGGCCTGCTCCAGCACCAGCGGCACCTCGTAGATCGAGTCCACCGTCTGCACGGGGATGACTGCCCGCGCGTCCACGTCGGCGAAGAAGGCCACCTTGTCGCGGATCTCGTCCGTGATGGCGTAGTCGGCGCGGCACAGAATAACGTCGGCAGTGATGCCGACGTTGCGCAGGGCCATCACCGAGTGCTGGGTAGGCTTTGTCTTCAGCTCGCCGGTGGAGCCGATGTGGGGCAGCAGCGTCACATGGATGTAGAGCACATTGTCGCGCCCCACCTCCTTGCGCATCTGGCGGATGGCCTCAAGGAAGGGCAGGCTCTCGATGTCGCCAACAGTGCCGCCAACCTCCACGATCACCACGTCGGCGCTGCTCTGCTGGCCCACGGCTAGGATGCGCGCCTTGATCTCATCAGTGATATGCGGGATCACCTGGATGGTGCCGCCCAGGTAGTCGCCCCGGCGCTCGGCCGCGATTACCGACGAGTAGATGCGCCCCGTAGTAACATTGCTCAGGCGCGTCAGGTTCTCGTCGATGAAGCGCTCGTAATGCCCCAGGTCCAGGTCGGTCTCGGCGCCATCTTCGGTAACAAAAACCTCGCCGTGCTGGTAGGGACTCATAGTGCCGGGGTCGACGTTCAGATACGGGTCGAGCTTCAGGATCGATACGCCAATGCCGCGACTCTTCAGTAGGCGGCCGATCGAGGCGACGCTGATACCCTTGCCCACGGAAGAGACCACACCTCCGGTAACAAAGATGTACTTAGCCATACCCACACTGCTCCTTGTCTTGATTATGCTAGGCCGCCCCGGCTGTGTGATCCCACCCCGCACAGATTGCCAAACCCACCACTACAGGCGATAATTTGCATAAAAAGGTGGGTCGGCCAACCAAAGGGTTGCACCGACCCACGTCCGCGACTGTATCGCTTTTGTCCTGTTGTCATAGGGATCGCTAGCCAGCGCGCCGGACCGGATGGCGATACTCGAAGCTTTACCCGCCGGCCAAACGCCCAACCCGCGTCGAGGTGCGGGTTGATCTGCTCTATTGTGGGCGGCGTGTCTCGGGCGCCGATTTACAGATACAAACGCACCCAGAGCGCACTTTTACAGCTCGTTCACCATTGGCTCATCTTCTCACTCCGCTCTCAGACAAGACGCCCAGGCAGCACGATGCGTCACACATACCGGCTACTCTTTTACAGCGCGCAGCACGACCACACGCATCGGCTCGCCCTCAGGCGGCAAGGTCGATGCCGTGAGCGTGAGCTTCTCCTCGGCCACTACATCCTTGAGGCCCATCTCGTGCGTAAACTTATCGAGCGGGGCGAGCTCGTACTCGAACGAGAGCTGGCCGGTGGCATAGTGTATGGGCACCACCACGCGCGGCTCAAGTTGGGCAATCACGCTGCTGGCCTCGGCGGGGCCGATCGTCTCGCCGCCACCCACGGGGACGAAGAGCACATCCACATCGCCGATCGCCTCAAGCTGGGCCTGGCTCAGCTCGTGGCCAAGATCGCCGAGATGGCAGAAAGTGACGTCGTCCATGTGGATCACGAACACGGTGTTGAAGCCGCGCTCGGCGCCCTTCACCTTGTCGTGGTAGGTGCGTACGCCAGTGATCAGCACGCCGCCGACCTCGTACTCGCCCGGCGAGGTGACGGAGAAAATCTTTTCGCGCATGGGGCGCACAGCGGCAACATTGTTATGGTCGGCGTGGTCGTGGCTCACCGTCACGATATGGGCGGTGGGCTTGCCGATGTCGAGGCCGATCGAGCGGCTAAACGGGTCGCAGATCACGATCCCGTCGCGGCCGCGCAGCCGCACGCAGGCGTGGCCGAGGAACTGAATGTCTGGCATTGAGCGACTCCTTTATGTGTGACACGGTGACATGCGCTTGCTGCGCTCGCGCTGACAGGGTGACAAGGTGACACCTGACGGTGCCGATAGGCTCACCTTGTCACCCTGTCACCCTGTCATCTGGTCATCTGGTTACTCCGCATCCTCACTCCGCTGGGCGCGCAGCTCTTCCCATAGTGTACCAAGGATCGGGCGGATGAGATTCAGGCTAAAGCCGCGGCGCTGGAGCAGGCCGCCAAGCCGTCGCTGGAAGCTGAGGCGATCGGGCGCATCGGCGTAGCGGCGCAGCGCGTTACGCGCCACGGCCATGGCCCGCTCCTGCTCGGCCTCGGGGTCGTCGGCCTCGGCGAGGGCGCTGTCCACCACGTCGCGGCTCACGCCCTTGCGGCGCAGCTCGTCGCGAATGGCGATCTGGCCACGCAGGCGAAAGCTCTGGCGGCTCTCGATCAGCATGCGGCTAAAGGCGGCGTCGTCCACCAGGCCCAGCTCGCCGAGGCGCGCCACCGCCTGCTCGGCTACCTCCGGGGGGAACTCCTTGCGGCGCAGGCGCTGGCGCAGCTCGGCGGCGGAGCGCGGGCGGGCGTCGATCAGGCGCATTGCGGCGCGCATGGCCTGCTCGGCCTGGGCGGCCACCTCCAGCCGCGCCCACCCCGCCTCATCTAGAGCCTGGCCCACAAAGAGGCCCTCAGCGGCGAGCGTGGAGAGGCTGATCCCGAGCGCGAACTCGCCGTCAACAAAGATGTTAACGCGCTGGCTGCTCTGGGCCTGGGCCGCAATGGCTGTGATGTTGCCTGTTGGCATGGTCCGGAAAAGGGGTGCGGGGAGGGCGATGCCCTCCCCGCAGTGCCCACCCTAATTGCATGGCGCGCCCGAGGCGCTACTCCTCGAACAGACCGTCGTCGTCCTCGTCGTCGCTGGCGACAGCGCTGATTGGCTTGGCGGCAGCATTGGTGAGCGCCTGAGACTTGATCAGCGCCTCGACCTCGTTGGCGAGGGCCGGGTTCTCCTTCAGGAAGTTGCGCACATTCTCGCGGCCCTGGCCCAGCCGATCCTCGCCGAGGTAGAACCACGCGCCGCTCTTGCGGATGATGTTCATCTCGACGCCGACATCCAGGATGTTGCCCTCGCGGGAGATGCCCTCGTTGGCGAGGATGTCGAACTCGGCCTGACGGAAGGGCGGCGCGACCTTGTTTTTGATCACCTTCACGCGCGCGCGTGAGCCGATCACCTCCTGGCCGTTCTTCAGCGTCTCGATGCGGCGGATGTCCAGACGCACCGAGGCGTAGAACTTCAGCGCCTGGCCGCCGGTGGTGGTCTCCGGCGAGCCAAACATTACGCCGATCTTCATGCGCAGCTGGTTCAGGAAGATCACCACGGTGCGGCTCTTGTTGATCGCACCAGAGAGCTTGCGTAGCGCCTGGCTCATCAGGCGGGCCTGCAGGCCGGGCAGCGAGTCGCCCATGTCGCCCTCGATCTCGGCGCGGGGTACGAGCGCTGCCACCGAGTCGATCACGATCACGTCGATGGCGTTGGAGCGCACTAGCGTCTCGCAGATCTCCAGGGCCTGCTCGCCAGTGTCTGGCTGAGAGACGAGCAGATCGTCGATCTTCACGCCGCAGCGGGCCGCATAGATCGGGTCGAAGGCGTGCTCCGCGTCGATGAAGGCGCACACGCCATTCAGCTTCTGGGCCTCCGCGATGATATGCTGGGCAAGGGTGGTTTTGCCGCTGCTCTCCGGGCCGTAGATCTCGGTGACTCGGCCGCGCGGCAGGCCGCCTACGCCAAGGGCAATATCAAGGGCGATGGCGCCGGTTGGGACGACCTCGATGGCGAACTTTGTGTTGCCCTCGCCCATCTTCATGATCGAGCCCTTGCCGAACTTGCGGTCGATCTGGCTCATCGCTGCGGCCAGGGCCTTCTCTTTCTCAGGCGAGATGGCCATCGTGGGCGCTCCTCCGTTACTCGTGCTCAAGTGTCTGCTCCTTCGTAGTCTACTCTAGGGGAGAGGCCCTGTCAACGCAACAGGCGGCCCGTACATTAGTGCTATTATAGCACAGGCGTGCGCTCCCTGCAAGCCGCACATGCTATACGGGTGCGACATATGGTTTCGGCCCAGGCGGGGCAGCGGGCGACTGAAGTCGCGCCACCGGGGCGCTTCGCGCCGCGCGTCGGCGCAGGCCGACGCCGTGCTGCGTCCGCGTAGGCGGACGGGCGGCCGTCGGCCTGGTCGGCGCGGCGTTCAGCCGCCAGCCATCGGGCAGCCCGAAACAATACGCCACCCATGCTATACCGCTCCATACGCCAGCGAGATGCGCCGCCGCCCTACGAGCGTGGTAAACTACCTACTATATTAGAAGAGTTTTCACCATGATTCAGCGTATCAAGCCCGCCCCAGGCCAGGAGTCGGTCTGGGATTACCCGCGCCCGCCGCGCCTTGAGCCAACCACTCGCCACCTGCGCGTGGTCTTCGGCGGCGTGATCATCGCCGACACCCGCCGCGCCCACCGCGTGCTGGAGACAAGCCACCCGCCTGTCTATTACATCCCCCCCGCCGACATCCAGATGCAGTACCTCACCGCCACGCCCGAGTCCAGCTTCTGCGAGTGGAAGGGCCGCGCCGCCTACTACACCGTCGCCGCCGGCGGTCGCCGCGCCGAGCAGGTCGCCTGGTACTACCCCGACCCAACCCCCACCTTCGCCCCAATCAAGGACGCCATCGCCTTCTACCCCGAGCACATGGACGCCTGCTACGTGGACGACGAGCGCGTCACGCCGCAGCCCGGCGGCTTCTACGGCGGCTGGGTCACCGCCAATATCGTGGGGCCGTTCAAAGGCGGGCCGGGCAGCTGGGGCTGGTAAGCGCCTTGTCGCCTATCGCAGCTTAACAGGCGTGCATCCATGCTCTACGCCGACCTCGAGGTGATCGTCCAGCGGCTGCCCGACGGCAGCCACGCCGTGGATATGCGCTTCCGCGCCGAGCCGGGCGATGTTGATCGCGAGCTGGCCCTGAATGTGCCCGTCACGATCGACAAGGCCGCCCTGCTCTCCAACACCCTCGACCCCGTGCCCTACGGCCAGCTGCTGAGCGAGGCCGTGTTTGGCGACCAACGCCTGCGTGAGGCATGGATCACCGCCCGCGCCTCCGCCGAGGCCCGCGATCTGCCCTTGCGGATCAAGCTGCGCCTCGACCCGAGCGACCCCGAGCTGCACGGCATCCGCTGGGAGACGGTCTTCGACGACCAGGGCGTGGCCGTGGCCCGCTCCGAACGCTTCCTGCTCTCACGCTACCTCGACAGCGCCGACATGACGCGCTTCAAGACGCCCGCGCGCAGCAGCCTGCTCGCCCTGCTCGTGGTGGCCAGCCCTAGCAACCTCGCCCAATTTAACCTCGCACCCTTCGACGCTCCCGCCGAGGCTGCCCGCATCCGCCAGGCCCTCGCCGACATCCCCGCCGCCACTTTTGTGACCGGCTCCAGCGGCGGCCCGCTTACGCTTACCGCCGTGGTGGATGCGCTGCGCTACGGCTACAGCCTGCTCTACCTGGTGTGCCACGGCAGAATCGTGAAGGGTAGCCCTTACCTGGCCCTGGAGAACGAGGCTGGCGAGGTGGACTGGGTGCCGGGCGACGAGCTGGCCGCGCGCATCCGCGACCTTAGCGGCGAGCAGCGCCCAGCCCTGATTGTGCTTGCTTCCTGCCAGAGCGTTGGCATTGGCGACGACAGCAGCGTGCCCGCCGCGCTGGGGCCGCAGCTGGCGCGCGCCGGGGTGGCCGCCGTGATCGGCATGCAGGGCAACGTTCCCCAGGCCATGGTTGCCCGCATGATGCCGCGCTTCTTCGAGCAGCTGGCGGAGGACGGCCAGATCGACCGCGCCCTCGCCGTGGCCCGCACCGGCCTGCGCCCCGACGACCCATGGTGGATGCCGGTGCTCTTCCTGCGCGCCCGCGACGGCCAGCTTTGGCGCGATCTGCCTGTTCCCCAGCTGATCGTCCCTCCACCGGAGCCCAGTGCCCTAGCATCAACGCCTGCGCCCGCCGCCCGCCCCGCCCGCGCCCTCTGGCTCGTCGGCGCGCTCGGGGCTGTTGCGCTCGCCGTACTCGCCAGCTTCGCGCTGCTCGCGCGCGGCCAGGCCCAGCCCCTGCCAACCGCTGTGGTGCTCACCACGCGCGAGCCAACTCCCATGCCCGCCACTGCCGTGCCTGCCATCGCCGCACTACCCACCCCCGCCCCATTGCCCACACCCGCCCCGCCTGCGCCCCTCACCAACGGCAAGCTGATGGTGTTGCTGAGCCGGATCGACGCCCCCGCCGCCGCCGGGCGCGACCTGACGGCGGAGCTGGAGGAGGATCTGCGGCGCACCCTGGAGTCGGTGCCCTTCTCGAACCTCCAGCTTGTGCGCTACGATATGGCGCTGCGCTCCGAGGCCGAGGCCGAGGCGCTGGCCCAGGCTAGCCAGGCGGCGGTGGTGCTCTGGGGCGGCGGCAGCGGGCCATCGCCTGTGCTGCGCGTGCGCGTTGGCGACCCGACGATCTTTCGCAGCCTCCCGCCCGAGATCGACACGGCACTGCTGCGGCGCACCGCCGACGTGGATCTGCGCCTGGGGCTGGCGGCGCCCGAGCTGCCGTCGCCCGCGCTGGCAGTGCTCGCCGTGATCAATGTGCTGTCCACGGCCGGGGGCAATTCGTTCGACGTGCTGCGCGTGGCGGCCCTGATCGACACGCTCCAGGACGACGTGACGCCCGCCGAGCCTGTGGGCGGCGGGACGGCCCCAAAGGTCCATCGCTACCTGCGGCTCTACTACAGCCAGCCCGCCGAGGCGCGCCCGGTGATCGACGCCGCCCTTGACGACGACCCCGGCAACCCCCTGCTGCTGGTCTACAGCTCAATCCTGCACCAGCGCCTGAATGAGTACGAGGATGGCTACGAGGACGCCCAGGCAGCAGCCGACAACGCGCCGGGATGGGCACCGCCGCTGATCCTGCTCGCAGTTGATCGGCTGGTAAAAGGCTTTCCCGAGCAGTCCCTCGCCCTGATGAATGATGTAGTTGCAGCACGGCCAGAGGACAACTATGCGCTGGCCTTCCGAGGTGGCCTGCACTACAATCTCGGCTACGACGATGCGGCGCGCTCTGATCTGGAGCAGGCGATCAAGCTGGGCGCGGACACCTCGCTGCCCTACAATTACGCCGCCGCCCTCGCCCTGCGCCAGGGCCGCGTGGAAGACGCGCGCGCGCTGCTTGCCGAGGGCGCGTCGCGCTTTGCGGCGATGCGCAGCTTCGACAACAACTTCTACGTCAATCTTTTTGGGCAGGAGAATATCTTTGGGCTGACGATCGGCGCTTTCGAGCAACTGCTCGCCGGGCAGAACCGCGACGCCATCGCCAGCGCCACGCGCGCCCTGAGCTTCGATAGCCCCGTCGTGACCGAGCGCGTGAGCTCGGATATGTATTTTGTGCTTGGCTTCGCCGAGTGCCGGCGCGGCGATTATCAGGCCGCCGCCGACGCTTACACTCAGGCGCTTGCTATCGACCCAGGCTACGGCATGCTCTACCTGCTACGGGCCGAGGC
>JAYUYB010000856.1:0-2556 GCA_043752655.1 Chloroflexota bacterium | reverse complement strand
TCCAGCAGCCTGGCACTGAGCATCGCCGCATCGCCCAGGGCGGCGCCGTCGGCTAGACCCGGCTTGCTCACCACCACTAGCGGCTCGCCGCGCAGCTCGGCGCGAAAGGTGAAAGGCTCCGTGTAGGGGTGGCTCATAGGGTCTAGTATATGGCAGAAAGCCTGCCATGTTGTAAGGAAACTCCTTACTTGACGTCGATTATGATACTAACAAAGTCGTTAGGTAGAGCTGGGTACTACGGTGATGAGCAGTGCGGGGCTCGCAGCATAGTAGGCGGCGGTAATGCCGCAGGGCTGTAGAAGCCAACGTGAGGCGTACCATTTCTACCAACCGTAGAATGTGCAAAGTGCAACGCAGCCAGGCGCCAGCCGCAAGATGATTGTCATATAAGCGCTATAGACTAATCGGCATTCGCGCTAACTTCAGGCCACCGTATGTAGTATCTACATAACATTGCACAATCCTGACGCTCTAAGTTTGTCTCCTCGGCAGCGTCGCTGCGAGGCAATGCTTCATCCAACTCTTCTATCACCCCAGGAGATCCCCATGCTCATCGATGCGCGCACCCTATCCCCTGGCAGCGAGATCCACGCCGATCTCTGCATTATTGGCAGCGGGCCGGCGGGCATCAGCCTTGCTCGTGAGTTTCTCGGCAGCAAAACCAGCGTCATTATCCTTGAGAGCGGGGGGCTCACCGAGGAGCCCGAGGTGCAGCAGTTGGCCACACCGGCGCAGCTTAGCTACGGCGACACCCAGGCCCTAGGGTGTAATCGACAGCTCGGTGGCAACAGCTCGATCTGGTCGGTTCGGACCGGTGAGACCTGGTTCGGGGTGCGTCTGCTGCCCCTGGCCGAGGCGGATTTCAAGCGCCGCGACCACATCGCCGAGAGCGGCTGGCCAATCAGCCGTACGAGCCTCGACCCGTTCTACGCCCGTGCGCAGCGCGTGTTCAAGCTTGGGCCGTATGCCTACGAGGGCGCCGATTGGGCCGACGAGGCTGCACCTGCCCTGCCTTTGGCCTCCGAGCGCGTCCGCACGCGCATGTACCAGTTTGGTGACGGCAATCTTTTCTCTAGCGAGTACCGCCGCGAGCTTGAGCAGTCGCGCAACCTCAGCGTCTACTACTACGCGACAGCGACGGCGTTAGAGACAAGCGAGGATGGCCGCCGGGTGACTGGCCTGCAAGTGCGGACGTTGCCTGGCAGGCCTGCCTTCCGCGTGGCGGCGCGCCGGGTAGTGCTTGCCGGGGGTGGGATGGCCAGCGCGCAGCTGCTGCTAAACTCCGACGCGCGCCACCCCGGTGGGCTCGGCAACCAGGGCGGCAAGCTCGGACGCTATCTGATGGATCATCCCCTGCTGATCGGTGGCGAGCTGATCCCCGCCTCGTCGGAGAGCTTTGCCCGCACCGCCCTCTACGATATGCGCCAGTCCCGTGGCAACCATGTGATGGGCCACCTTCAGCTCGCCGACGAGATGCTCGAGCGTGAGCCTGTGCTTGGGCTGAGCCTGATGCTCTTCCCGCGTGAGCGCAACTATCTGGCCCACCGTGAGCTGAGTGCGCGCCAGCAGATGGGCGTGAACGCCTTCTACAACCTGCGCCAGGTCATCGCCCACGGCTCGAAGCTGGAGCGTGAGACGTTGAGCCAGCTGATGCGGGGCGCTGATGGGGTGGTCAAGCGCTCGCTCGACGAAGTACTCTTTCCAAAAGCGCGCCTGAACGTGGGCGGCTGGTCGCGTATGCCGCTCAAGCAGCGGCGCTACCACAGCTACGAAGTCATCCATCAGGCCGAGCAGGCGCCGCATGCGGATAACCGGGTGAGCCTGAGCTGTGAGCGTGACGCCATGGGTATGCGTCGGCTGGTGGTGGATTGGCGCTGGCACGACGAAGATATCGCAGCTACCATGCGCGCCCAGGATCTGTACGCTAAAGAGTTTCAGCGCGCCGGGCTGGGCACGTTCAAGATCGCCCGTGAGCATGGCAAGCCGCAGGTATTTCTTCACTCGACCGCCCATTACATGGGTATCACACGTATGCATAGCGAGCCGCAACACGGCGTCGTCGATGCTGACTGCAGAGTGCACGGGGTAGAGAACCTGTTTGTGGTGAGCTCAAGTGTCTTCCCCACGGGCGGCTTTGCCAACCCAACCCTCACGATTGTGGCCCTGGCCTTGCGCGCCGCCGACCGGCTGAAGCTGGAGCTGGCCGACAGCGAGGGGTCAGCGCGGCTGCTGATGGCAGCCTAGCGCGTGACGGAGACCGGGAGACAAGGAGACAGGCGCCACGATCACCTGACGGCACCATCGGGCGGTCTGTGTCTTCTGTCTCACCGTGTAAGCGCCCCGAGCACCGCATCGGCCACCTGGTCGATGCGCGTAACGGCGGCGAAGGCGTTGGCCGCCGGCCCCACTGCGAGCAGCAGCACAGGCGCCTCACTGTGAATCCGCGTGCTGCTATCTTCCAGGTTGCCGTGGTCGCTGGTGATCAGCAGGGTGTCGCCCCGTGCGCGCGCCGCCAGCACGCCGCCCACCAGGCCGTCTACGCGGGCGAGGGTCTCG
>JAYUYB010000855.1:0-2557 GCA_043752655.1 Chloroflexota bacterium | reverse complement strand
TGCGGCGGGCCACGCCCAGCAGATTCTCGCCGACCTTGGCGTGCATCTCCACGTCGTTAATGATCGCGATGGGCATCGTTGCGCTCCTGTTGGGCCTGTGTTGGCGAGGGGATTTGCTCACGATTGTAGCATGCATGTTATCATGAGGGGAAGCTTTTCTCTCCCCCTTGGGGCCGTACATTGGCCGAAAATCTGTGTCATCTGTGGAGAATATGCCTGCCACGCGGACGTTGCATCAGACATACGCCACACCGCCCGAGTGCGCCGCCCTTGCCGACCTGACATGGCTCAACAGCGCCGATCTGCTGTCGGCCTTCGGTCTGGGGTCCGCCACGCCCCTGCGTGGCCTAGCGGAGCTGGCCTGCCGCATCCCAGCACGCCGCTTTGCCCGGCAGATGCTTACCTTCGACGCCATCGTGGGTGCTGAGGGCCTTGCGGCTGGCGGCGCCTGGATCTGCGGGCAGCTCAGCGAGGGCATCGAGCTGCGCGGTGCGCCGCCGCCTGCCAGCGGCCCGCTGCTGATCGTCGCCAATCACCCAGGGCTGGTGGACGCGGCTGCGCTCTTCGCGGCCATCCCGCGCCGCGACCTGCGGGTGCTCGCCATCACCAGGCCGTTCCTGCGGGCGCTGCCCCACATCGCCGACCAGCTCGTTGCTGTGGGCCACACGCCCGCCGCCCGCACCGCCGCCCTGCGGAGCGCCGCACGCCATCTGCGGGGTGGGGGGGCGCTGCTCACCTTTCCAGCGGGGAAGATCGAGCCCGACCCGCTGCGCCTGCCGGGCGCCGCGGCCTCGGTGCGCGCGTGGTCGGCCAGCATTGATCTGCTGGCGCGGCTGGCGGGCGAGCTTACGCTGCTGCCGATGATCGTGGGCGGGGTGCTGGCGCCGGCGGCTCTAGGCCACCCGCTGCTGCGGCTGCGGCGCACGCCTGCGGAGCGCCAGTGGCTCGCCGCGATCCTACAGCTGTTAAGCCCGGCTCTGCGCGGCACCACGGTGCGCGTGCAGATCGGCCGGCCCATGCGGGTGGCCAACGGCCCGGTGCGCGCCCTGGCCATCGCCGAGGCGCTGCGGCTCATCCAGGAGGTGGCGCGGCCATGAGATCGTCGCTCGCCCGCAGGCGCTTGGGCTCGCCCCTGCAAATCATCTTCGTCTGTGTCTTCATCGACATGCTCGGCTACGGCATGATCGTGCCGCTGCTGCCCTTTCTGGTGCCCGAGCGCCCCGACCGCGCGCTGCTGGTGGGCCTGCTCAGCTCGATCTACGCCATGATGCAGCTGCTCGTTGCGCCGCTCTTAGGCGCCCTCGGAGATCGGCGCGGCCGCCGCCCGGTGCTGATCGGCTGCCTGCTGACGGCTGGTGGTGCCTACACCCTGCTCGGCGTGGCGGCGGGCCTCGGCTCGCTGCCACTGCTCTTTGTGGCTCTGGCGCTGGGCGGCGCGGCGGGTGCCAGCATCCCCACGGCGCAGGCGTACATCGCCGACAGCACGCCGCTGGAGGGGCGCGCGCGCGGTCTGGGTCTGATCGGCGCCGCCTTTGGCCTGGGGCTGATGCTCGGCCCCGCTATGGGTGGCCTGTTCAGCCGCTACGGGCTGGGGCTGCCCGCCTTTGTGGCCGCCGGGCTGGCGCTGCTCAACGGGCTCTATGGCCTGCTGGCGCTGCCCGAGTCGCTGCCGCAGAAGCTGGAGAACCGACAGCCGACGACCGACGACCGGGGCGCAGGTACGCAATGGTCCTCCAACGACAGTGGCCGGTCGCCAAAGCTAGCCGTAGCGCTTGCAAACGGTGTGCGGGGCGAGCACAACGTGTGGCTGCTGCTGCTGGCGATCTTCCTGCTGAACCTGGCCTTCGCGGGGCTCCAGAGCAACTTCCCGCTCTTTAGCAACGCGCGCTTCGGCTGGAACAGCGTAGACATCGGGGTCTTCTTCGCCTTTGTGGGGCTCTGCGCGGTGCTCACCCAGGGCGTGCTGCTTGGCCGGCTCCAGCCGCTGCTCGGCGAGCCGCTGTTGGTGCTGCTCGGCCTGGGGCTCATGGCGGGCTCGCTTGGGCTCACTGCCCTAGCGACGACGGGCTGGGCGCTCTACCCGCTGGTAGGGCTGATAGCCCTCGGCACCGGCCTGGCTATCCCATCGATCACCAGCCTGGTCTCGCTCCAGGCGGGCGAGGGGCGTCAGGGCGCAGTGCTGGGCGGCATGCAGGCGATCCTCAGCGCCGCCCTGGTGCTTGGCCCGCTTCTCGCCGGGCTGCTGTTCGACCGGCTCGGCCCGGCTGCGCCATACCTCAGTGGCGGCCTGCTGGCGGGCGGGGCGCTCCTGGCGGCGGCGGCTGGGCTCTGGCCAACGCTGCGCCGCAGCGTCCCCGCACTCAAATGAAGGCCGCAGGCGCGGCCAAAGCGCTACAGCTAGAGGAATGTGGTATGTCCAAGCTCGCAGACCGCCCGATCCAGTCCGTTGCCGTCACCACGCTGCCCACCAAGTACGGCGTCTTTCGCATGCACGTCTACGCCGACGCGACGGGCCACGAGCATGTGGCGCTTACCGTAGGCACAGTGGGCGACGGGG
>JAYUYB010000854.1:0-14345 GCA_043752655.1 Chloroflexota bacterium | reverse complement strand
CATCCATTATACACGGGTGTTTTGGGGAGCGGGCGGCAGCGCCCGCACAAAGCCCAGCGCCAGCACCATCTACTTGGGTGTAGCCTCCCCCCGAATGAACCGCTCTGTGAAGTCGTGGGCCTCGTAGTCGGTGTACTGCTTCGGCGGCGTCTTCATGAAGTAGCTGCTTGGCGCGTAGAGCGCCCCGCCGATGCCGCGATCCAGGGCCAGCTTCGCGCAGCGGATGGCGTCGATCACCACGCCGGCCGAGTTCGGCGAGTCCCAGACCTCGAGCTTCAGCTCGATGTTCAGTGGCACGTCGCCAAACGTGGTGCCCTCCATGCGAATGTAGGCCCACTTGCGGTCGCCCAGCCAGGGCACATAGTCGCTGGGGCCAACATGCACGTTGCCCTCGGGCAGCGCGTAGGGTAGCTGGCTGGTGACGGCGTTCGTCTTGCTGATCTTCTTGCTCTCCAGGCGCTCGCGCTCCAGCATGTTCAGAAAGTCGGTGTTGCCGCCGAAGTTCAGCTGGTAGGTCCGGTCCAGACGCACGCCCCGCTCCTTGAACAGCGTGGTCAGCACGCGGTGCGTGATCGTGGCGCCAACCTGGCTCTTAATATCGTCGCCGATGATCGGCAGGCGCCGCTCCTCGAAGCGCTTGCGCCAGTACTGCTGGCTGGCGATGAACACTGGCACGCAGTTGATAAACCCGCAGCCCGCCTCCAGGATCTGCTCGACGTACCACTTCGTGGCCATCTCGCTGCCCACCGGCAGGTACGAGATCACGACGTCGGTCTTCGTCTCCTTGAGAATGCCCACAATGTCGTCTGTCGGGCCGGGCGCCTTCGTGATCACCGTGCTCAGGTATTTGCCGATGCCGTCGTGGGTCATCCCGCGTGACACCGGCACGCCCAAGTGCGGCACGCTGGAGAACTTGTAGGTGTTGTTGGGCTGCGCGAAGACTGCCTCCGACAGATCGCGGCCAACCTTAGTGTCGGCGACATCGAAGGCGGCCGTAAACTCAATATCGCTGATGTGGTAGCCGCCAAGATCAACATGCATCAGCCCGGGCACATCATCGCCCGGCTTTGCGTCGCGATAGTACTCCACGCCCTGCACGAGCGATGAGGCGCAGTTGCCGACGCCGATAATCGCTACGCGAATCTTCTTATTCACCGAGAGCTTACCTTTCTATATGAACATGTGGGCTATTTACTCGCCCCAGCAACAGATAATTATACCCCCGGTGGGTACCTTCTGGCAAGCTGGCCAGCTAAGTGCTACGGCTACATCACGGTCGGCAGGCAGGCGGGTCCGGCCGCGTCGGCCTGCGCCGACGCATGGCCGCAGGCCCGGCCGCGGCGTTTTCAACCGCCGGGCTCTGGCAACAGGCAGGCGGGCGCGTGAACGCGCGTCGTGGGGGCGCGCTGCGCTGGTCGCCCGCCTGTGCTACCATAGCGCTATGAGTGAATTCACCGCGCCGGCCCGCGCGTCTGGCGAGCAGGCTGGCGCCCACTCGCTCGACTTCCTGGTTGTCCGCGCCGCCGACGAGCTCTACGGTCTGCCCGGCGCAAGCGTGCGCGAGGTGATGCGCTGGCGCGCGCCTACCCCTGTGCCCGGCGCCCCGCCTGTGCTCCCCGGCATCATCAGCCAGCGCGGCGTGGTGCTGCCCGTGGTCGATCTACGCCTCGCCCTTGGACTCCCAGGTGCCCCACCCGAGCGTTCCGCCCGCCTTGTGATCATCCAGCACGAGGCCGGCGACCTCGTCCTTTTCGTGGATGCCGTGATCGACCTTGTGGCGCTCGCCGCCGCAGCGCGTGCGCAGCCGCCCGCCGCCCTCGACCCGGCCCGCGCCCGCATGCTCGCCGCCGTTGCTCGCTACGCCGATCACCCCCTCGCGCTGCTTAACCTTGCCGCCCTCATTGCCGCCGTGCAGGAAGGCCTGTAGATGAGCGCACCTGTTCTTCTGCTTGAGGTTCTGGCCGCCGGGCGGCGCTACTATGTGCCCTGCGCGCACATCGACGGCCTGGAACTGCTGCGGCCCGACGCGCCCCCCGCGCAAGACAAGCGCGGCCGCCCTCGTCTTGCGCGCAGCCTTGCGCCCCTGCTCTACCCGTCCGAGGCCCTCGCCACTGCGCCCCAGCAGGCCCTCGTGGTGCGCCTGCCCCGACGCTCTGTGGCCCTGCTTGTGGATCGCGTGGAGCAGCTAGCCCACGATCTGGCCGTGCAGCCACTTGGCCCGCTGCTCGCCCGCAGCTTCGCCGCGCCGTGGGTGCTCGGCGCCGTGGCCGCCGATCTCGCCCCGGTCCTGGTGCTCGACCTGCGGCGCATTGCCGCCGATCTCGCCCTTGGAGCGCTGTAATACAGAGTGGGCTGGAAATCGGTATCATCTGTGGATAACATACGGACACTTCTATGCAACAGACCGCTGAAAAGCTCTATGGCAATGGCGAGCAAGACCAGGCGCTCATGCTGCGTGACAATCTCGGCCTGATGCGCCTGCTGATCGCCGGCGGCGTGCTGCTTGTGGGCGTGCTCTGGATCACCCTGCTTGCCCTCTGGAGCCTCGGCATGGTTGGTACCACCATGGGCGCCGTGGCCTCGCTCTTCGCTCTGGCCGCCCTCGCCACTTTCGTGGCCGCCTACCTGCTGCTGCGGCGTGGGCGCCGCAGCTTCGGGGCGCGCGTGCTCTTCTTCGGTATGGTCCTCTGCGCAGGCTACGGCGCCTACCTGCTCGGCGGCTCGCGCGGCGCCATGAGCCTGATCTTGTTTGTGCCGATCGTGAGCGCGGGCCTCCTGGGGCGCGGGCGCGATGTGATCTACGTTGCTCTCGCCGCCGCCGTCGCCTACCTGCTGCTCGTGGGCGCCGAGCTCGTCGGCCGCTACACACCCGCCAGCATTCCCAGCGGCGTCGGCGTCGTGATCTTTCTCGTCACGGGCGCCTACCTCGCCGCTATGACATGGCTCAGCGGGCGCGATCTCACCAGCGTGGTGCAGCAGTCGCAGGAGCGTGCCGAGGAGCTGCTGCACAAGACCGAGCAGTTGCTGGAGAAGAGCATCCAGCAGGTTGAGGTTGGCAGCGAGCTCGCCGCCGCCGCCCAGCAGCTCAAGGTGGCCTCGCAGCAGCAGGCCAGCGGTGCGACAGATCAAGCCAGCGCCGTCACCGAGGTCTCCACCACGATCGAGGAGCTTGGCAGCACCGCCAGCCAGATCGCCCAGTCGTCCGACCATGTCGCCCAGGCTGCCCAGCAGACGCTCGAAAATCTCAGCAGCGGCCAGGGCGCGGTCGATGAGAGCATCCAGGCCATGGAGCGCATCCGCGGCCGCGTCTCCGATGTCTCCACCCGCGTGCTCAGCCTGGGCGAGCGCTCGCAGCAGATCGGCGAAATCATCGACCTGATCGACGATATTTCCGACGAGACGCATCTGCTCGCACTGAACGCCGCGATCGAGGCGGCCGGCGCGGGCGAGCATGGCCGCCGCTTCGCCGTTGTGGCCGCCGAGGTTAAGAGCCTCGCCAACCGCACGCTCGCCGCCGCCAAAGAGGTCAAGGGCGTGATCGCCGAGATCCGCCACGCCACCGCCGCCGCTGTGCTCGCCGCCGAGGAGGGCAGCAAAGAGGTGGAGCGCGGTGTGGAGCTGGCCCATCGCGCCGGCCAGGTGATGGATAGCATCGTGATGGTGGCCGAGCGCACGGCTCAGTCTGCCGCCGAGATCGGCCTGGCCACCGCGCAGCAGCAGAGCGCCAGCGAACAGGTCGTCGAGACCATGCGCGATATCGCCGAGGTGGCCCGCCAGACGGCCCTGGGCTCGCGCCAGATGGCCGAGTCTGCCGCGACGCTCACGGGCATCGCCGACCGTCTGCACGGCATCGTCGCCAGCGAGGGCAAATGGACCTGAGCGCGTTCTACAGCCAGTTCCGCGAGGAGACGGCGGAGAATATTCGCGCCCTCAGCGATGGCCTGCTGGCCCTGGAGGCCGAGGCCGACGAGGCGGCCCGCCGCGCCCAGATCGACCGCGTGTTTCGGGCCATTCATACCGTCAAGGGCTCGGCGCGCATGCTCGGCTTCGAACATGTCGGGCGCCTCGCCCACGCCCTAGAGAGCCTGCTAGGCGAGCTGCGCCAGGGCCAGCGCCCCCTTGATCGACCCCTCGCCGACGCCCTCCTGCGCGGCGGCGACGCTATCCTCGTTCTAACTATCGAAGCCGTGGAGGACCGCCCCCCCACCATCGATCTAGACGCCCTGATCGCAGAGTTGCCCGCTCCCGCTCTCTCCCTGTCTCCCCCTCTCCCTGTCTCCCTGTCTCCCCCTCTCCCTGTCTCCCTGTCTCCCCGCGCCTCCCGCCAGACCGTGCGCGTGCGCGTGGATCGCCTCGACCGCATGCTCAACCTGGCTGGCGAGCTGGTGGTTGGCCAGCAGCTACTCGCCAACCACGCCGAGCAGCTCCGCGCCCTCCAGGAGCTCGCCGCGCAACAATCCCGCGCGCTCGTCGCCCTCGAAGGCGAGCTGGCCCGCCTGCGCTTCTCGCCCAGCCAGCTCCAGGCCATTGAGCAGCGGCTGGCCGCACTGCGTGAGCCTATCGGCGCGGCGGGTGCCTTTGCCCAGCGTCAGGGCGAGCGCTTCGCCCGCCACATCAGCCAGCACGATCAGCTCCTCAAAGATCTGGAGCAGGAGGTGATGGCTGCGCGGCTCCTCCCCATCGCCACCACCTATGCGGGTCTGCCGCGCACGGTGCGCGACCTCGCCCAGACCACCGGCAAGCAGGTGCGCCTGGAGCTGCGTGGCGAGACGGTGGAGCTCGACCGCAAGGTGCTGGAGCTGCTGAACGATCCGTTGCTGCACCTCGTGCGCAACGCGATGGACCACGGCATCGAGCCGCCCGCCGAGCGCGTGGCCGCCGGCAAGCCTGCCCAGGGCCTGCTAGAGCTGAGCGCCGAGGCTGTGGGCGGCGAGGTGCGCGTAGCGGTGAGCGACGATGGGCGCGGCATGGATCCCCGGCGCCTGCGCGAGCGGGCCGTGCGCCTTGGCTTGCTCAGCGCCGAGGCCGCCGCGCTCATGCCCGACGCCGATGCCTTCGAGCTGATCTTTCTGCCCGGCTTCTCCACCGCCGCCATGGTCACCGAGATCTCCGGGCGCGGTGTGGGGATGGATGTGGTGCGCGCTAATCTGCTAGAGCTTGGCGGCCAGGTGCGGGTGGAGTCGCAGCTCGGCTACGGCACGCGCATCCTGCTTACCCTGCCGCTCACCCTGGTGACAACCCGCATCCTACTGGTGCGCGTTGGCAGCGCCACCTTCGCGCTGCCCGCAAGCGGCTGCCGGGGCATCACCTGGGTGCGCCGGGCCGAGCTACGCAGCCTGGAGGGCCAGCCGACGATTGTGCGCGACGACGCCACCCTCGCCGTCGTCGCCCTGTCCGAGCTGCTCGGCGTCGCGGCCCCACGCGCCTTCGCCAAGAGCGAGCGGGCACCTGCCGTGCTTGCAGGCAGCCCCCAGCGCCCAGTCGCTTTGCTGGTAGACGCGCTGCTCGACGAGCGCGAGGCTGTGGTGAAGCCCCTCGGCGCCCTGCTGGCGCGCCAGCGCCGCTACGGTGGCGCCGTGCAGCTCGGCGATGGCAGCCTGGTGCTGCTGCTCAACCCAATCCTGCTCGTCCAGGGCGCTCGCCCCACGCCCGTGGCAGTGCCCGCCCAGAGTGCGCGGCGGCGACGCCTGCTCGTGGTAGACGACTCCTTCACCACACGCGAGCTGATCCGCAGCATTCTTCAGTCGGCTGGCTATGAGGTGACGGCGGCTGTGGATGGCGCCGACGCCCTGGAGAAGCTGCGCGCACAGCCCTTCGACCTGGTGGTGAGCGACGTGGAGATGCCGCGCCTCGACGGCTTCCAGCTTACGGCTAGCATTTGCGCGGGCCAGGCGCACCAGGTGGTGCCGGTCGTGCTGATCACCAGCCTGGCCTCCGAGGAGCAGCGGCGGCGTGGCCTGGAGGTCGGCGCGCGCGCCTATATCGTGAAGAGCCAGTTCAACCAGGAGAGCCTGCTCGACGTGGTGCGCCAGCTCCTGGGCGGCGACGAGCGCTAGCACGCTTCGTTACAGCAGCGCTGTATGCTAAAGCAACAATCATCAGTCCTACAGCGGCCCGCAGAAAGGTTACCCACGCGATGAGGTTTGTCATGACAGGCAAAATTCTAGTTGTCGACGATAGCAAGCTCGTCACTGATATTGTCAAGCTACGCCTCGAGATGTGTGGCTACGAGGTGCGCCTTGCCCACAGCGGCGAGGAGGCTTTGCGCCGCATCGCCGAGGAGGTGCCCGACCTGATGGTGCTCGACGTGCAGATGCCTGGCATCGACGGCTACGAGGTCTGTCGGCGCCTGCGCGACAACCCTGGCCTCGACGATCTGCGCATTATTATGCTCACCTCCAGCGACGACAAGCACGCCGCCTTCGAGGCTGGCGTCGACGATTACCTCAACAAAGATCTCGACCTGCTCAATCTGCCGAACCGGGTCAAAATGGTGCTGGAGCTGTAGGGCGTTCCATGCAAACACCCCTGCGTATCCTCGTCGTAGACGACTCGGCCCTCGTGCGGCGCCTGCTGCGCCAGCTCCTAGAGAGCGACCCCGACGTGCGCGTGGTCGGTGAGGCCGCCGATGGGCACGAGGCCCTGGCGCAGGTCGTCGCACTGCGCCCCGACCTGATCACACTCGATGTGCGTATGCCATCAATGGACGGCGTCGAGACGACGCGCCAGATCATGGCCTACCACCCCACACCCATCCTGGTGCTCACCGCCACGCTCAGCTCCAACGATGTGGACATCACCTTGCAGATGCTTGGCGCCGGCGCCCTGGACGTGATGGAGAAGCCGCGCCTGAGCGACCCCATCGCCTTGGAGCGCTGCCGCCGCGCCCTGCTGCGCAAAGTGCGCCTGCTCGCCCACGTCAAGGTCGTGACCCATCTGCGCGGCCGACGGGGTTTGGGCGTCGGGGCGCGTCCTGAGCCAACGCCAGTTGGGGCCAATAGCGGCCGGAAATCTGCGGCATCTGCGGATGAAAACGCCCGGAGGTCGGACGTTGCATCAGCCCGCCCCGCCATGCCCGCGTACACGGGCGCACCTGCATTCCCTGTCGTTGTTATCGGCGCCTCCACCGGCGGCCCGCGCGTGCTACGCCAGCTGATCACTGCGCTCCCCCACGACTTCCCGGCGGCCGTGCTGGTGGTGCAGCATATTGCCCAGGGCTTCAGCGCCGGTCTGGTAGAGTGGCTCGCGCCCGGTGTCGCGCTCCCAGTGCGCCTGGCAGCCGAGGGCGAGGCGCTGCGCGCCGGCCAGGTGCTGGTGGCCCCCGACCGGCTCGATCTCCTGGTGCAGCCTGGCGGATTGATCCACCTGAGCGGGCTGCCGCTGCTGCTCCAGCGCCCCGCCATCGATATTGTGATGCAGTCGATCGCCGCCGTGTACGGCGAGCGCGCCATCGGCGTGCTGCTCACAGGGATGGGCCGCGATGGCGCCGTTGGCATGCAGGCCATTCGGCGCGCCGGCGGCTACACCATCGCCCAGGACGAGGCCAGCTGTACAATCTATGGTATGCCGCGCGCCGCCGTGGAGCTTGGCGCCGTGGACGCCGTACTTCCGCCCGAGCGCATCGTGGCGGCCCTCGTAGAGCGGCTCGCCTTAGCCGCCCGTGCTCACCGCTGATGAGCGCCAATATTGCCACCACCGAGGCTCTGGCCCCTGCCCAGCTCGCCAAGCTGCGCGATCTGCTCGCGACCTACTGCGGCGTCTACCTCGACGATACCCGCGTGGGTGCCCTGGAGGACGCTGTGCGCCAGCGGGCCGCTGCGCTCTCCCAGGCGCCCGGCCACTACCTCGGCGAGCTGCGCACCCAGGCTGAACGGCCCGAGCTCCAGCAGCTTGCCGAGCTGCTACTCAACCACGAGACGCAGTTCTTCCGCAACCGTCCCCACATGCAGGCTTTGCGCAACGAGATCATCCCCGAGCTGCACCGGCGCCTGCCCCCTGGCGCTCCGCTGCGGCTCTGGAGCGCCGGCTGCGCCACCGGCGAGGAGCCATACTCGCTCGCCATCGCTGTAATCGAGGCCTTGGGCGAGCCTCTGCCGCGCCCCGTGCAGGTCTGGGCCACAGATTTAAGTGTGCCCGCCCTGGCAAAGGCGCAGCGCGGGCGCTACAAAGGGCGCAGCCTCGTCAACCTTACCTCCCAGCAGCGTGCGCGCTTCTTCAGCCCCCACGGCGAGGAGCTTGCTGTAGCCGACAATGTGCGGCGTCTGGTGCAGTTCGAGCAGCTGAATCTGCTTGAACCCTTCCCCGCTGCGGCGCGCGAGCTCCACGCCATTTTCTGCCAGAACGTCACGATCTACTTTCAGCTGAGCAGCTGCCGCACGCTGATGGAGCGCTTTTACGCGAGCATGGCCGAGGGCGGCGTGCTCTGCCTGGGCTTCTCCGAGACGCTCTGGAACATTTTTGATCGCTTCCGATGGCGAGAGCAGGCTGGAGCCTACGTTTACTATAAAGAGTCGCAGGTTCGTCAAAAGCTTCCAACCGGGCCGCTCGCGCCGCTCCAGTCGGCGCCCACACGCCCTCCCAGGCGCACGGCAACGCTGCCGAGCCTGTTTGCGGGCGACGACGTGGTAGCGCAAGGGCGCACCCTGCTAGACGCCGGGCAGGCCGAGGCGGCGCTGGAGCTGTTTGCCGCCGCGCCGCTCGCGGGCGCCAACGCTCCCCAGATTCTGGCGCTCGCCGCCCGCGCCCACGCCGACAGAGGCGATCTCGATCTTGCCGCAGCCGAGGCGCGGCGCGCTCTGGAGCTGAACCCGCTCACCACGGAGGCCCATCTGCTGATCGGCCTGATCCATACGCGCCAGGGGCGCTACAGCGCCGCGATCAGCCAGTTGGAGCGGGCGCGCTACCTGGATGGGCGCGCGCCGCTGATCGCCTTCCAGCTCGCGGAGTGCTACCGGCAGGCCGGGCGCGGCGAGAGCGCTCTGCGCGAGTATCGCAACACCATCCGCATGCTGGCCGAACATCCACCCGACCGGCTGATCGCCGGGGTGGCGGCGGGCTGGCTGAGCGAGACCTGCCGACGCTACGAGCTAATGTTAAGCGGTGACAACGATACAAAGGGGTAAAAGCCCCTTTTACTATCTCCAGTAGTATGCGCAAACTCAGCACAACCGGCGGAAAGCGAGCAGCCTGGGGCAGCCTTTGGGGCCACCAGGGCAGCGTGGCCTTTGGCCGTCGCCGTCGGGCTGCGCAAGCGGTCGCCGCGACGGAGGAGCAGCTAGCGCAGCTGGCAATCAGCGCGGAGCAGCAGCGCCGCGCCGCCGAGATCGAGCAGGAGCTTCAGCTGGCCCGCGACATCCAGCAAGGCCTGCTGCTAGAGGCCGCCCCGCGCCTGCCCGGCTGGGAGATCACCGCCGTGTCGCTGCCCGCTCTCGACTTGGGCGGCGATCTCTACGACTTTCTGAAGCTCGGCGCGGGCGTGCAGGGCATCATGATCGGCGATGTGAGCGGCAAGGGGTTGTCGGCTGCGCTGCGCATGGCTGTGGCGCGCACCGTCTTTCGGCACGAAGCCCGACGCGACGAAGCGCCCGCCATTACGCTGGCCGCCGTGAATCGCGGCGTGCTCAGCGAGATCCCCCAGGGCATGGTGACCATGCTCTACCTGCGCCTCGACACGGCGCGCGGGCTGCTGCACGTGGCCAACGCCGGCCACACCTTCCCGATGATCGTGAATGGGCGCGTGAGCGAGCTAGAGCTCTCGGGACTGCCCCTCGGCGTCGATGCCGACAGCGACTACAACGAGGCAAGCGCAACCATCGGCCACGGCGACACCGTGCTGCTCTACACCGATGGCGTGCTGGAGGCCGAGAACGAGCGCGGCGAGATCTACAGCTACGAGCGACTCCAGGCGCTGGTGGAGGCCAACGTCGGCCTTAAGCCGCGCGCCCTGGTGGCGCTGCTGCTCCACGAGCTGCGCGCCTGGAGCGGCGGCAAGCAGACCGATGATGTGACAATTGTGGTGCTGCGCCGCCGCCTAAGCAGCCTCGCCGCCGAGCTGCACGGCATCGCCGCCGAGGTGCTTGGCGCAGCACGGGCGGCCGAGTTCTGGGAGCAGGCGCTCGCCAGCGTGGGCGTGGGCCACGAGGCCAGCGCCACCGCGTGGATCGCCGCGTTGCCAGAGCTGCTCCAGCAGGCCCAAGGGCGCTTTGGGCGCGGCCTGGCCCGCGAGCTCCAGCAGCAGCTGCGCCTGACGATCGAGGACTACAGGCAGGAAACTACCGACGGTCGTTGAATGAAGCTTCAGCCTACGCGCCCTACGGCATGGTATAGTTGTAGGCCCTGCTGCCGAGCGGTGGCGCTGCGAGGTTGGAGATGGAGCAAGCAATGGCGGTGAACGAACAGCTGCATTTTATGCCGCTCGACCTGGATACCTTTGCGGGGAGTGAGCGCTTTATGGCCGGCACGCGCTTGGGCGCCGCCTTCAGCCAGGGCATGCGCTCCTACCTGCGGGCCGCCTACAGCGAGGCGATCGAGCATTTTAAGGCCGCCCTGATCGCCGCCTACGTGGATGGCGAGGAGCAGGCCCAGATCTTCGAGCGCGAGCGGGCGATCATCTACCTCTATATCGGTAACGCCGTAGCCTTCCAGGACGACTGGGAGGGCTCGCTGCGCGAGTATTTAGAGGCGGTGCAGACCGACCCGCAGCTGGCCGAGGCCCACTACAACCTGGGCGTCTCGTTCGCCGCGCTGGGCCAGGTAGATCGCGCCATCGGCGCGTTCAAAGAGACCCTGGAGCACAACCCGAATCTCTACGAGGCCCACTTCGCCCTTGGCCGCTGCTACCAGAAGATCGACGACGCGGGCCGCGCCTATATTCACTACAACAGCGCCTGCAACGCGCGCCCTCAGGCCGCCGAGCCGCGCTATTACATGGGCCTGATGCACCAGAGCCACGGCGCCCACGAGCTGGCCCAGCGCTGCTTCGCCGAGGCCCTGCGCGTAGAGCCAACCTTTGTGTCGCCCGACCCCGACCCCGAGCAGAGCGTGCTGGTGACGCGCAGCGAGGAGGAGGTGGCCCAGTGGTACTATCGCCTGAGCCAGGCCCTCAAGCAGCAGCGCTACGAGGAGGACGCCGAGCGGATCTACCGCGCCCTGCTGCAGTGGCGCAGCCAGGAGCACAAGGCCCGCTACATGCTCGGCAATCTGCTGGCCCGCCAGCGCCGCTGGGACGAAGCCCTGGAGGAGTATAGCCGCGTGCCGCCGCAGCATCAGCACTTCGTGGAGTCCAGGCTGCGCATGAGCGCCGTCTACCGGCTGCAGAAGAATACTAAGGCCGCCTACGATCTGCTCTTCGAGTGCGCCCGGCTCAACCCTGGCAACGGCCAGCTCTTCCTGAGCATGGGCAAGCTGCTCTACGACATGGGCCTTAACGCCCAGGCCGTGCGGGCCTTCGAGCGGGCCGTGCAGCTGCTGCCCAACGACCCACAGGCCCACTACCTGCTCGGGTTTATATACAACGTGCTTGGGCGAGAGGGCTGGGCACTGGCGGCCTGGCGCAAGGCGGTGGAGCTAGCCCCTGCGGCCCACTCGCTGCGCTACGACCTTGGCTACATGTATGTGCGGCGTGCCCGCTACGACCTGGCCGCCACCGAGTTTCAGCACGTACTCGGCCACTGGCCTGAGGATGTCGAGACGAACTTCATGCTGGCGCTCTGCTACAAGGAGGTGGTGGAGCCGGCGCGGGCCATCCCGCTGTTCGAGAAGGTGCTGCGCCGTAACCCGCGCCACGCCCAGGCGCTGTACTACCTTGGCGCCTGCTACCTACAGATTGGCAACACCTCGCTCGGCAAAGCCTACCTGCGCCGCTACGATCACATGGCCCGCCAGTCGTCCGCTGTGGCTGCTGCAAGCAACAGCGCCCGGCGTCGAACGGTGCCCGCAATGAGCCGCCCGTAACACGGCAGTGACAGCGGCCCGCTAGAATAACGCCACGGACGCATGTCCGCACGTGCAGGAAGAGGGCCGTATGGAGCGAGTCGAGCTTAGCATCCCATCGAACCCGGTCTTTGAGCGGGTGGTGCGCGCGAGCGCCGCCGAGGTAGGCAATGCGATCGGCTTCTCCGAGGAGCGTGTGGAGGATCTGAAGCTTGCGATCAGCGAGGCGGTGAACAACGCCATCGACCACGGCAACAAGCGCGAGGCGGGCAAGCTGGTGGCCGTGGTCTTCGAGATCGATGGCGAGAAGCTAGAGATCCGCATCAGCGACCAGGGCGACGGCATCGAGCAGCTCGACACCTCGCGCCACGTGGTAGAAGAGCAGAATTTGGAGTCCGGCCAGCTGCGGGGCTTCGGCATGTACTTGATCAGTGAGCTAGTAGACGACCTGGAGGTGAGCTCCTCGCACCGGGGCACGGTGCTCACCCTGCGGCTTTATCGGAGGGGCCAGCCATGAGCGAGATCATTCGTCGCGAGGACTCTGGCGAGGTCGCCATCCTACATATCACCAGCACCAGCGTGGACGCGATCTCTGCCTCGGCCATCGCCGCCGAGTGCCGCGAGATGCGCCCGATCACCGTGCTCGACTTCAGCGAGGTCTCGTTTATCAACTCGGCGGGCATCTCGGCCCTGCTGAAGTTCGTTGTGCAGGCCCGTAAGGGCGGCTTCAAGCTGTTTGCGATGAACGTGAGCCCGCACCACCAGAAGATCTTCAAGATGGTGGAGATGTCGCGCTTCATGCCGACGATCGAAGAGCGCGATCTGGCCGAGTATCGCTGACTTCTACAACCACCCCGCCCCGACTATGGTATAGTAGTGCCTGGTGCGAGCGACGCGTGCCAGAGTGCTATGGTGCCCTACGCGATAAGTATGCGCGGCGCCGTTTGTGTCTGTGAATGTTCACGTCGAAGCGAGGCAGCTGTGTCCCATACGGTGATGATCGTCGAGGATGACCCGGCAACCCGTCGGCTCTACCGCTTCCTGCTGACCAACAGCGGCTACATTGTTGTCGAGGCAGAGGATGGTGTTGCCGCCTTGGAGCGCCTTGCCACCCAAACCGTCGAGGTGATCATCACCGACATGAACATGCCACGCATGGGCGGCATCGACTTGGTGCGCACCCTGCGCCAGAACAGCAACAGCGTCTACGTGATCATGGTGACAGCCTTCGGCACCCCCGACACCGAGAAGCACGCCTTCCGCGCCGGGGTGAACGAGTATCTCACCAAGCCCTTCGACTTCGAGGAGCTCGAGCGCCGCGTGCAGAGCTTCTTCGCCCGCCCGCCAGGCGTGTAGCCGCCCCACCTTCCACGCCCCAAGTCTGCTGGCCGGCTCCCCGATGACGAAATTGCAATCGTCTGTGCTGTGCTGTGTAGTGGAAACGACAGCTTGCAGCGCTACAATCACGGTTGTTAAAATAAGGTAACGGGGGAGAAACACGCTATGGCTGAGCTGCTGCTGGGAACGGCGACCCTCGCCGCACGAGCGCGCATCCTGGTGGTCGAGGACGACGCCAACATCCGCACGTTCTGTCAGCGACTGCTGCGCCTGAGCTACGAGGTCCATGTGGCTGAGCATGGCGGCGTCGCCATCGAGCTGCTCCAGGCCAACAGCTACGACCTGGTGCTCACCGACATGCAGATGCCGGTGATGGGCGGGATCGAGCTGCTCCAGCATATCCGCCAGCACTACCCTGAGACCGACACCGTGGTGCTGACTGCCTACGCCACCGTAGACACCGCCCGCGAAACGCTCAAGCTCGGCGCCCTCGACTACCTCTCCAAGCCGATCGAGACAGAGAATCTAGAGCGCGCCGTGCGCACCAGCCTGGAGCTGCGCCGCGTGCGTCAGGAGAAGGAGCGCCTCTCCGACCTGGTCTTTATGTACCAGTTTAGCCAGCTGATCGCCACCTCGCTGGATGTGGAGACGCAGGTCGAGCAGATCGTGGAGTTTCTCTGGCAGCGCTTCGCCCCGGAGTCGCTGGCGCTCACGCTGCTGCTCCCCGACGAGGGGATGCTCTACTTGCTGGCGGGCCGCACTGGCGCAGGCTGGGTGGAGCAGGCGCGCATGGTGCCGTTGCCTAGCGACTGCGAGGCCGACGCGCTGCTGAAGGCGCACCTGGAACTGGCCGAGGGTTCTGGTGCCAGCGACGAGCCGCGCTTCGCGGGTGTGCTGCTACGCACCCACGACCGTCCCGTGGGCTATTTGCATCTGGCCCGCCGCGTGGAGCAGCCCGCCTTCGATGTGGGCGAGCGTCGGCTGCTCGGGATCTTCGCAGGGCAGGTGGCCGCCTCGCTCGACAACGCGCGGCTCTACCAGGCGCTGAAAGATCAGAACCGGCAGACGATCGAGGC
>JAYUYB010000853.1:0-2559 GCA_043752655.1 Chloroflexota bacterium | reverse complement strand
TCGCCGACGGCATGGTGACGGTGGAGGTGCGCGATGATGGCCCCTTGCACCCGCCGCCGCCGTGCCCGCCGCACAGCAGTGGCCTGGGGCTGCAAATTATCGAGACCCTGGTGAGCGAGGATCTTGGCGGCAGCTTCAAGCTGGTTCGCGATGATCAGCACGGCTGGATGCGGGCGAGCGTGCGCTTCCCACAGCGTGCGCTGGAAGAAGAACAGAGCATCCACTAGGGTGCGTGGAGGTAGCGTGGAGGTTGGTATCTGGGCCTGGGTTGGCTTTATTGCTATTGTGCTGGCGCTGCTGGCACTTGATCTTGGGGTGTTTCATCGGAGCGCCCACGCCGTCACCATGCGCGAGGCGGCCACCTGGACGGTGGTCTGGGTCTCGCTCTCGCTGCTCTTTAACGTGGGGCTCTACTTCTGGGGCGGGCCGCAGGTTGCGATCAATTTCCTGACCGGCTATCTCGTCGAGTACTCCCTGAGCGTCGATAATATCTTTATTTTCGTCTTGCTCTTCACCTACTTTCGCGTGCCAGCCGCCTACCAGCACCGTGTGCTCTTCTGGGGCATTCTCGGCGCCCTGGTGATGCGCGGCACCATGATCCTGCTGGGCGCCGCCCTGATCGAGCGCTTCGAGTGGATTATCTATTTCTTCGGCGCCTTCCTGATCTTCACCGGCGTGCGCATGGGTCTCTCGCGCAACGACAGCGAGGAGCTCAATCCCGACGGTAACCCGCTCGTCCGCCTGGCGCGCCGCTTCATACCGGTGACACCGGAGATGCACGGCGAGAAGTTCTTCGTGAAGCTGGACGGCAAGACGTTTGCCACGCCGCTGTTCATCGTGCTGCTGATTGTGGAGAGCACCGACCTGATCTTTGCCATAGACTCGATCCCCGCGATCTTCGGCATCACCACCGACCCGTTTATCGTCTTCACCTCGAATGTCTTCGCCATTCTCGGCCTGCGCTCGCTCTACTTCCTGCTGGCCGGCGTGATCGATAAGTTTCACTATCTCAAGCTCGGCCTTGCCTTCGTCCTTACCTTTGTTGGCGTCAAGATGGTGCTGCCATTTGTCAGCGGCTTCTTTGTGCCGTCGCTGTTCGCGGAGCCGCTCCACATCGGGAACGTGGCCTCGCTCGGCGTGATCGCCACCGCGCTCGCCGTCGCCGTCGTCGCCTCGCTCATCCGCTCGCGCCGTCTGGAGGCCGCCGATCAGATGACCGGGTGACACGGTGACACGGTGACACGGTCACCCGGTCACCGTGTCACCCCCTCACCCGGTCAGCCCGAGCGTAGCGAGGGCATGTCACCTGGTCATGGAAATAGGTTATGGCCGACTTCCCCACCGAGGGCACACCGCCCTTCATCAATCGGCGGCTGAGCGTGGCCGAGTGGCGCAGCTATGTCGCCGGATATGCCTTTGGACGCATCGCGCCGAGCCGCGTGGTGCTACATCACACCTACCGCCCCGACGAGGCGAGCTGGGCTGGGTTGAGCAGCATGCGCGGCATGCAGCGCTTCTATGCCGGCAAGGGCTGGACGGCGGGGCCGCATATCTACAGCGCCGCCGACGGGATCTGGCTCGCCACGCCGCTGTCGCAGGTCGGCATCCACGCTGGCACCGGCAACGGCTCGCTCAGCCAGGGCTGGTACTCGATCGGCCTGGAGGTCGTGGGTCTGTTCGACTCGCGCCTGCCCGCTGGCTCCACCTGGCAGCACGCGCTCGCGGTGATGGGTGAGCTCTCACGCCGCCTGCGTATCCCGCCGCGCCAGCTGATCTCTTTCCATCGCGACTACACCAACGCCAAGAGCTGCCCCGGCTGGGCCGTCTCCAAGGAATGGGTCTGGGGCCAGGTGGAGGCCTACCTCAGCGGCGCCACGTTACCGCCACCACCGCCCCCGCCGCCGGCGCGCCCGTCGGACGAGCAGCTGATGGAGGCGCTGCTCGACCAGAGCTTCGCCGCGAAGGCAGGCAGCCAGGGCTTCAACCCCGCCTGGGCCTTCCACGACTACGCCCTCGCCAACCAGCTCGGCATGCCGCTCGGCCCCAGCACAATTATTCCGGTGGACGGCAAGCAGATCAACTATCAGGCCTTCGCCCGCGACACGCTCTGGTGCGAGGTGCCCAACTGGGCCGATCTGCGCACGCTCTCGGCCACGCTTGGCGGCAGCATCCCGCCTGCGGGCGTGGGCCGCGCGCTGCTCGACGCCACCTACCGGGCGGGCGGCTCGCCCTTCCGCCCCGACTGGGCCTTCCACCAGTTCGCCGTGCTCAATCGGCTTGGGCCGCCGGTGGGCAAGAGCGAGCTGCTCGCGGCAGACGGGCGCCAGTACGCCTACCAAGTCTTCGCCGTCGATACGCTCTACTCGCCCACGAGCAACTACGGCGATGTGCGCCTGCTTACGCGGCTCGCTACCGCCGCCGACGCGCCCGGCCTGCGCCTGCGCGACGCACTTACGAGTGCGACGTACCGCCAGGCTGGGCTAACCTACCGCCCCGACTGGGCCTTTCACCAGCTGGCGCGCAGCTTCGCCCTCGGCGCGCCGCTCTCGGACTCGCTGC
>JAYUYB010000852.1:0-2561 GCA_043752655.1 Chloroflexota bacterium | reverse complement strand
GCGCGTGAACGCGCGCCGTGGGGGCGCGCTGCGCCGGGCGCCCGCCTGCGCGGGCGGGTCCGGACGCGTCGGCGCAGGCCGACGCGCGGCCGCAGGCCTGGCCGCTGCGGGTTCACCCGCCTGGCTCTGGCAATAGCGCCCACCATGACGTAGCCCTACACGCGCCAAGCTTGCTTTGACAAGCGCACCCGCGCGGCGCTACACTACAGTGTAACCGCTTGTACTAGCCCTATGGACCTGTCGCCCCGCCGACAGCCCCGCGCACCGCCCATGCTGCTCCCTGAGCTTACGCCGCGCCAGCGGCGCACCATCGCCCTCGCGCACGCCCTGGCCACGCGCAACGCCGAGCGCGCCGCCGCCCACGACCGCGATGGCAGCTTTCCGCACGCCAGCTATGTGGATCTGCACGAGTCCGGCTACCTGCGCCTCGCCATCCCCACCGAGTACGGCGGCGCGGGCGCCGACCTGTTCGAGCTCGTGCTCGCCCAGGAGCAGCTCGCCCGTGGTGATGGGGCCACCGCGCTCGCCTCCGGCATGCTGGTGCAGCTGATCGGGCGCCTCGCCGAGGAGCGCAGCTGGCCCGAGCCGCTGTTCGCCAGCGTCTGCCGCAGCCTCGCCACCGAGGGTGGCCTGATCAACTCCGTCGTCACCGAGCCAGAGCTTGGCAGCATCTCGCGCGGCGGCGCCCCGCGCACCACGGCCACGCCAGCGCCCGGCGGCTGGCGCGTCAGCGGCCACAAGATCTTCGCCACGGGCGGCCCCGCCCTGCGCTTTATGCTAGTGGGCGTTGCGCTGCCGCCAAGCGAGGCCGCGCCCCAGGGCGAGACGGCCAGCGCCATCGTGCGCGGCGATGCCCCCGGCGTGCGCCTGGAGGCCACGTGGGGCGACAGCCTGAGCATGCGCACCGCCGGCAACGATGATCTTTACTTTGAAGATGTGTTTGTGCCCGACGGCTGGCTGGTGGGCCGCAAGCCAATCGGCGCGCCCGCCGTGCCTGGGCAGCAGCCCGGCATCAGCGGCTGGAGCCTGAGCATCACCGCCGTGTACCTTGGGATCGGGCAGGCCGCCTGCGATGGCGCCTGCGACTATGCGAACACGCGCCGCCCGCCCTCGCTCAAGGGTGGCTCAATCGCCGAGCTTGCCCACATCCAGCAGTGGGTCGGCCAGATGCAGGTGAGCCTAGACGCGGCGCGCGCGGTGCTCTACGGCGCGGCGCACGACTGGGTAGCGCGCCCTGAGCTGCGGGGCAGCCTGGGGCCGCAGGTGGCCGCCGCCAAGTACCTTGCCACCAACGCCGCCTGCGCCGCCACCGAGACGGCCCTGCGCGTGGCCGGCGGCTTCGGCCTTACCCGCGCTCTGCCCCTGGAGCGCTACTTCCGCGATGCCCGCGCTGGCCTCTTCAACCCGCCCCAGGACGACCTCGCCCTCAGCTTAATCGGCCGCACGGCGCTTGCCCGGCGCCGCGAGCGCCCAGATCAGGCGTAAGCGCCGCTTGAGGCGCCAGCCAACCCAGCATCAGATAGCCCGGCCCTCAGCATCGAGCAGCTCAGCTTTCGCTACCGCACGGCGAGCGAGCCTGTCGTGAGCGGGATTGAGCTTGCGGCCGAGACGGGTCAGGTGTTGCTGGTGGCCGGGCCAAGCGGCAGTCATCCTGCACACTGCTACGGGATCGGCACAGGCGCCGCGGTGAGCACCCAGTCCTTATAGAAGCTATCGAGCTCGCAGACGCAGGCGCCCTCGGCGGCGCGCAGCAGGTCGGGGCCGGCGATCTCGCGGAAGCGCCCAGCGCTGTAGTACTCCTTCAGGAAGCGGTCGAAGGCGGCATCGCCGATTTGGGCGCGCAGAGCCTGGAAGAAGAGCGCGCCTTTGGCGTAGATCACCGGCACGTAGTTGCCGCGTAGCTGCGTGGGCGCCGAGCCGAGCGGCGCGTCGCGGCGACCCGTGCGCAGACTACGGTACATGTCGCGGAAGGCGTTCAGCTCGGCCTGAGCCAGCTCGGGCTGCTTCAGCGCCTCGTAGTAGACAACCTGGGCGTAGCTGGTGAAGCCCTCGTCGAGCCAGGGCTCACCCTGAGCGTCGTTGCCTACCTGGCTGTACCACCACTGGTGCGCAACCTCGTGTGCCACCGTGGTCTCCAGGCCGCGCCCGTTGTTGTCGTACAGCTTCTGCTCGATCAGCACCACCCCGGGGTACTCCATGCCGAGGAAACTGGTCATCGCGCCCTGCACGATCTCCAGCTCGGCCAGCGGGTAGCGCCCAAAGCGGGCGTTGAAGGCGCGCAGCGACTGCTCGCCAACCTGGAGCGCCCTGCGGCCCGCCGCCGCGTCGCCCGGCTGGTAGTGGCTCACCACGCGGGTGCCATCCACCACAGAGCTCGCCTGGTCGAGCCCCTGGGTGGCGCCGAGGTAGAACTCGCGCTGCGGCCCGCTCACAAAGCGCTCGCGGCGCACCCCGGCGCCTGCGGTCGTCGCGCTCACGCGGGCGCCCGTCGTCACCAGTGTCCAGCCGGCGGGCGCATCGATCGTCACGTCGTAGAGCGCCGTGTCGGTAACGGTGAAGTC
>JAYUYB010000851.1:0-2562 GCA_043752655.1 Chloroflexota bacterium | reverse complement strand
TGCCGCTGACCATCCCGCCGGTGACGCCGAGCAGCGATACGCCGATCACAAGATAGGCGCCAAGGGTGACGCGCCCGGCGCGCCCGAGCAGCGCGGCAACGATGAAGACGACGGTGGCAATAGCGATAATGGCTAGCTCCACCGTGCCACCCGTGGTGCTCAGGATTACTGGCACAAAGGCGAGGGCGAGCACGGCCATGCCAATGGCGACGATGATCAGCACGCGGCCGCGCCGCTGCGTGTCGGCATCAGATGAATGGACGGTGGTGAGCGCTGCGCCCCACATTCGCATAAAAGTCTCCAGACTCGCGAGCTGTATCGCTATTACTGGCATTATAGCGCCTGGCCATACCGCCTTGACAGGCGCCCACCCGGCGCGGTAAGCTGCCGGGGCACATGCCGCCTACAGAATGACGAAACTTATGCTGCGACCGCTCACTGTGCTCGTGCTATCGGTGTGTAGCTTTCTGGCCGCCCAGGGCACCGGCATCAGGCTGTTCTTCCATCTCAGCTATCTTCTGCTCGCCCTGCTCGCACTCTCGCTGCTCTGGGCCTGGCTGAACCTGCGCGGCCTGGACGTAGAGCGTGAGACGCTAACCCATCGCGCCACGGTGGGCGAGTATGCCCGCGAGCGGATTGGCATTCGCAACCGCTGGCTGCTGCCCAAGCTTTGGGTGGAGCTGCGCGATCAGTCGGAACTGCCGGAGCACGGCGGAGGCTTTGTGGCCTCGCTGGCGGGGCGCGAGCGCGGCCGCTGGACGGCGCGGACCTTGTGTACGCAGCGTGGGCGCTTTCGGCTTGGCCCGGCCACGCTGATCAGCGGCGACCCTTTTGGGATCGTGCGCCTAAGCCGCAGCATCGCCTCGACGAGCGAGATCATCGTCTACCCGCAGATGGTGGACCTGCCAGAGTTCAAGCTGCCCAGCGCCGAGTTGTCTGGCGGCCAGGCCACCCGATCACGCGCCTTCAACATTACGCCGAACGTGGCCACGGTGCGCGAGTACGCGCCAGGCGACAGCATGAACCGCATCCACTGGCGCACCACGGCGCGCACCGGCCGCATGATGGTGAAGGAGTTCGAGCTCGACCCGAGCGCTGATGTGTATCTGGTGCTGGATATGCAGGAGCGCGCCGTGGTGCGCGACACGCGGGCCGTGGAGGCCGCCCGCGCAGTCGAGGACGAGCGCGAGCGCGGCCCCTGGTGGACGCGCAGGCCGAGCGAGCGGCGCGGTCCGCCGACAACGCTTGCCAGTACCGAGGAGTACGCGGTGATGGCGACGGCCTCGCTGGCGCGGGCCATGCTTACGAAGAACCGCGTGGTGGGCCTGGTGGCCTGGGGCCAGCACCGCGAGGTGATCCCGGCCGAGCGCGAGTCGCGGCAGCTGTTCAAGATTCTGGAGGCGCTGGCGGTGCTGCGCGCGCACAGCGCCCAGTCGCTGGCGGAGGTGCTCACGGCGGAGAGCCAGCGCTTTGGGCGCAACTCCACCCTGGTGGTGATCACCTCGTCGCTGGACGAGCGCTGGGTGGGCGCGTTGCAGCAGCAGCTCTACCGAGGCGTGCGCTCGGCGGTGCTGTTTGTGGACCCGCAGAGCTTTGGCGGCTGGCGCGACCCTGAGCCCCTGCTGCTCCGACTGGCCGAGCTGCGCGTGCCCACGTTTCGGCTGCGGCAGGGCCAGCCGCTCCCCGATGCGCTGCGCGAGCCGTTGGGCGTGGCGGCGTAGGATAGCCGATAGCCGATAGCCGATAGTGCTACGGTGGTAGTTGTCTTTGCAGGAAGGCCCAGGGGAGAAAGACCGCTCCGAGAGCAAGAGAAACCCCATTTCTCTTGCAGGATCACCGCCCTCAAATCTGCGTCAAGAGCGGCGATAAAACAACTACCACAATAACTAAGGTAGCTCAGACTTGGGGCGCGCGAGGGCGGCCCAGCAGGCGTCGGCGATTACCTGATCGTGAGCGTGCGAGGTGAGCAGATCAAGGGCGCCAGGCTGCGCCAGCTGCGACACGATGATCGGGCGCAGGACGCAGCCCAGCACAATCGCCGCCAGCAGGTTGGGCTGGCCGTCCCGGATCACCCCGGCGCCCTGGCCCGCCACAATCAGCTGCTCGATCAGCTCAACAGGGTAGATCGTCTCGGGTGGCAGGGTTGGCATAAAGCCTGGCTGGCGCAGCAGCACGAACGTGAAGGCGTCCGGGTGCGCCCGATAGGTTGCCAGGATGGCCGCAAGCGCTGCGCGTAGCTGGAGCTCGACCGGCTGCTCGCTGCCTAGCGCCGCCTGTAGCGCAAGGCTAAACTGGTGAAACGAGCGAGCGTACAGCGCCTGGGCGACGGCCTCCTTCGATGGGTAGTGGCGGTACAGGGCGCCCTCGGAGACGTTGGCGGCTTCGGCGATCTGCCTGATCCGCGTCCCGTCGTAGCCCCGTTCGGCGAAGCAGCTGAGGGCGGCGGCAAGGATAGTCTCTGCCTGGTTTGGGCGTGGCATGGGCGCTCCCTCGGTTCAGCGTGCGGGGTTACTCGGCCCAAAGGTGATGGCCTGACGGGCCTCCAGGCGCGCTGCGGCGGCG
>JAYUYB010000850.1:0-6482 GCA_043752655.1 Chloroflexota bacterium | reverse complement strand
GGCCAACCTGCAGTTCGGCAGCTTCGTGGATTTCTTTCGCAACAGCCTGATCGTGGTGGTGACACAGACCGCCGGCGTGCTGCTGCTCTGCGCGATGGCGGGCTACGTTTTCGCGAAGTTTCGCTTCGCCGGCCGCGACGCGCTCTTCTGGGTCGTGCTCGCAATGTTGATGATCCCGCCAAACTTTCTGATCATCCCGCTCTATGCGCTGGTGGTCGATCTTGGCTGGACCAACTCGCTGGTTGCGCTGATCGTGCCCGGCCTGTTTTACCCCCTGGGCATCTTCCTGATGCGCCAGGCGATGAGCAATGTGCCCGACGAGCTGCTGGACGCGGCGCGGATCGATGGCGCCTCGGAGTTCACGATCTTCTTTCGGATCATGCTGCCGCTCACCACGGCGGCCCTCTCCGCGCTCACGATCTTTCACTTCATTGGCGAGTGGGACAGCCTGCTCTGGCCGCTGATCGTGATCGACGAGCCGGCACTCTTCACCATCCCCCTCGGCCTGGCCCAGTTTCGTGGGCGCTTTGGCACCGCGATCGGGCCTGTGGCGGCGGGCGCGATGGTGGCGGTGCTCCCGGTGATTCTGGTCTACCTGTTCGCGCAGCGCCAGTTCATCGAGGGCATCACGCAAAGCGGCCTGAAAGGGTAAACGATGAACCTCAAACAGCAGGGGTTCCGCCAGGCGCTGCCGGGCCGCACAAGCCTTGGCAGCCACAGGCGGCGGGCGCAGGCCCTGTTTATGCTCGCGACCTTTGTGCCGCTCGCGGGGATTTTAGGAACGTTCTGGCTCTACCCGCTCCTGGTTGGGCTGTGGGGCGGCTTCACCGACTGGCGCGGCTTTGTGCCGGAGCAGCCTTTTGTGGGCCTGAAGAACTATCGCGAGCTGCTGGGCGACCAGGTGTTCCTGCGGGCGCTCCAAAACAGTGGGCTGTTCACGCTGCTGTACGTGCCGCTTGCGATCACGCTCGCGCTGCTGGTGGCCCTGGCCGTCGAGGCGAGCGGGCGGCTGCGCCCGCTGCTGCGCATGGTCTACTTCATGCCCTTTATTACCTCGGTCACCGCCACCGCCCTGATCTGGGCCTGGCTTTACCAGCCCTCGCTCGGGCTGTTCAACCAGCTGCTGGCTATGCTTGGGCTGCCGGAGCAGCGCTTTCTGCGCTCGCCAGCTCAGGCGCTGCCGTCGATCGTGGTCTACCAGCTCTGGAAAGAGCTGGGGTTCAACATGGTGCTGTTCATCGCCGGCCTGGCCGCGATCGACCGCAGCTACTACGAGGCGGCGCGCGTGGACGGGGCCAATCGCTGGCAGCTGTTCTGGCGCATCACCCTGCCGCTGCTCCAGCCCACCATCGCGCTGCTGCTGGTTACCAACCTCGTCTGGGGCCTGCAAGTCTTCGGGCCGATCTTTGTGATGAGCAGCTCGGCCGTGAACGAGCCGCCTGGCGGGCCGCTGAACAGCACCATCACGGTTGCCGTGTACCAGTGGCAGGTTGCCTTTCGCCAGCTGCGGCTCGGTTATGGCGCCGCAATCGGCAGCATCGTCTTTCTACTCACGCTGCTGATCACCCTGCTGCAGGCGCGCCTGCTGCGCAGAGACTGGGAGTATTAGACAGTCTCTGGGGCTGCGCTGGCTGCCAGGCTGCTAAGCAGGGCCGCAGCCATGTCGGCGGGCAGCTGTGCGCCGTCGCCCTCCCCGCATAGCTCCTGGAGCTTGGCGTAGCAGGGCGTGGCGCGTAGATCTGCCCCCTGCGCGAGCCAGAGGCTCAGGGCCGCAGCCTCGTCGGGTGTGAGGGCGGCGACAAGCTGCTCGGCCACCACAAAGCGCCGCTGCTGCTCTACCCGCAGCTGGGCGCGCGGCGCCAGGTGGGCCACAGCCGGGACGCACCCGAGGTAGCCTGCGACCCAGCGGTAGTACAGGTCGTCGCGCTGTGCCGACAGGAGCTGGCGCTCGCACCAGCGTGTCGACGACCCCTCGTGCAGCCTGTAGCGACAGCGCGGCTCCGGGTCGTAGAGCGTTGGCCACGCCGCCGCAAGCTTGAAGAGCAGGCTCATATCCTGGCCGCGCCGCAGGGGCTCGTAGCCGCCAACAGCCACGGCCGCCTCGCGGCGCATCATCACGCTCGACGTGAAGGGCGCGACGCCATCGAGCATCAGGGCCACAAGGGCGGGGACGGGCAGCAGCGCCGTTGTTGGCGGCAACGGTACCGCCTGGAGCCTGGTAGCTGCGCCGGCGCTATCGGCATACCAACCTGGTCCCCAGACCATTGCGGCTGCGGGGCTGGCCTCCAGGGCGGCAACCTGGCAGCGCAGCTTCGAGCTGTCCCACAGGTCGTCGGCGTCGAGCGAGGCGACATACACGCCGCTGCTGGCCGCCAGGGCCGTGTTGCGCGCGATCCCGGCGCCCGCATTCTCGGCGTGGGCGAGCACCTGCACCCGGCGGGCATGAAGGGCGGCGAAGGCCTGCGCCAGCACCAGGGTCTCGTCCTGGCTGGCGTCGTCCACTATCAGCAGCTCCCAGGCGGGCCAATCCTGGGCCACCACGGTTGCAAGGGTGGCGGCGAGTGTGGCGGCATTGTCGAAGGCGGGCAAAAGAATGCTGACCAGAGGGGTGCTCATCGCCGGCTCCTTGGGCGCTTCATCACAGCGGAAACTATAGCACGCGCCGCTCTTCTGGCCCACAGGGTTGACTTTCGCCGATAAGCGTTTTATACTTCACCAGTAGTTTGTTATCAAACTACTAACAAGCTATCAGGAGCGACGGCGCGATGAATTTGCTAGAGCAGCTTGCGGCCCTCGGGCTCACCGAGTACGAGGCGAAGGTCTACATGGCCTTACTACGTGAGAACCCTGCCACGGGCTATCAGCTCAGCAAAAACTCGGGCGTGCCGCGCTCGATGGTCTACGAGGCGCTGGGGCGGCTAGAGGCGCGCGGTGCGGCGCTGAAGTCCGAAGAGGAGAAGGCCACGCTCTACCGCCCCGTGCCGCCGGACTTGCTGCTGGATCGCTACGAGCGCGAGGCCCGTGAGCGGGTGGCCAGGCTACGCGCCGAGCTGCTGCCGCTCTACAACCGCGAGGAGTCGGGCCGGCTCTGGAACTTCAGCGGGCGGCGCGAGGCCCTGGCCTACGCCAGCGAGCTGATCGCCGGCGCCCAGAGCGAGCTGATGCTTGTGCTCACCGATGCCGATCTGGACGCCCTGCGCGGCCACCTGGAGCAGGCCCACGCCCGTGGCGTCGCCCTCGGCGTGATCCTCACCGGCGACGCGCCCTTCGAGCTCGGCCAGGTGGTGCGCCACCCTAAGCGCGAGACCGAGCTGCATCACATGGTGGAGACGCTGATCGTGGTGCGCGACGAGCGCGAGTCCCTGATCTCCAGCGGCCACGTGATCACCTCCGCAACCGTCACCACCAACCTCAACATGGTGCTGATCGCCCGCCAGTTTATCTGGATGGAGCTGTTCGCCCAGCGCATCTTCGCCCAGCTTGGGCCAGATCTGCTCGCACGGCTCTCGCCAGAGGATCAGCAAGTTTTGCACTAAGGGAACAGGGAACAGGGTGCGGTCCGAGTGCTCTTGCAGCGGCCCTGTACGCTGTCCCCTGTACGCTGTTCCCTTGCTAGGATACTTATGTCTACCCTTCCCCATACCCATGCGAGCCAGCCTGCGCGCTGGAGGCTCCCCTTTAGAGACGAGCTACTGGAGCCGCTGTTTGTGGCCCTTACTCTGGTAGGGATCGTGGCCGGGCTGTTGCTGGAGCGCGTGGGCGCGCAGCCGGGCCTGCTGCTGGCCGTGCATCTCGCCACCTACGTCTTTGGCGGCCTCTACGCCGTGCGCGCCATCGTCGCCGCCCTGCGCCAGCGCACCGTGGAGGTGGATCTGCTGATGGTGCTGGCAGCGCTTGGCGCGGCCTACCTGGGCGCCTGGAGCGAGGGCGCCATCCTGCTGTTCCTCTTCTCCCTAAGCAATGTGCTCCAGGGCTTCGCGATGGAGCGCACCCGCCGCGCGATCTCCGCCCTGCTGGAGCTGCGCCCCGATACGGTCGCCGTGCGGCGCGGCCAGGCTGTGCTGGATCTGCCGCTAGAGCAGGTGCAGGTTGGCGATGTGGTGGTGCTGCGCCCCGGCGACCGCGTGCCCCTCGATGGCACGATCCTGCGCGGCAGCGGTAGCTTCGACGAGTCGGCCCTCACTGGCGAGAGCATGCCGGTGCTGCGCTCGGCAGGCGCCAATGTGCTCGCCGGCACGCTCAACCAGAGCGGCGCGCTGGACATCACCGTCACAAAGCTGGCCCACGAGAGCACGCTCGCCCGCATCATCGGCATGGTCAGCGAGGCCCAGGCCCGCAAGGCGCGCACCCAGAGCTTTCTTGATCGCTTCGAGCAGTGGTACGCCGGGGGCGTGCTCGCCGCCGTGGCCCTGTTTATTGTGCTGGTGCCGCAGCTCTTCGGGGTGCCCTTCGCCGAGAATTTCTACACGAGCATGGTGCTGCTCACCGTGGCCTCGCCCTGCGCCCTGGTGATCAGCGTGCCCGCAGCGCTGCTGAGCGCCATCGCCAACGGGGCCCGCCGCGGCGTGCTCTTCAAGGGTGGCGCCCATCTGGAGCAGCTGAGCCAGGTGCGCGTTGTCGCCTTCGACAAGACTGGCACGCTCACCCACGGTCGCCCCGAGGTGATGGACGTGCTGCCCGCCCCCGGCGCGAGCGCGGCGGAGCTGCTAGAGGCCGCGGCCCGTGCCGAGCGCCAGAGCGAGCACCCGATCGCCCGCTCCATCCTGGCCTACGCCGCCGCCCAGGGCCTGCATCCCGAGGAGCCCGAGCAGTTCGAGGCGATCACCGGCATGGGCGTGCGCGCCCGCTGGGACGGCGAGGAGACGCTGGTGGGCTCGCCGCGCCTGATGGAGCAGGCCGGCCACCTTGTGCCCGCCGCGCTGCTGGCCGAGGCCGACCGCCTAATCGATGCGGGGCGCGGCACCGTGCTCCTGGCCCGCCGGGGCGAGCGCTGGCTCGGCCTTGTCACCGTGATGGACCGCGAGCGTCCCGACGCCGCCGCCAAGATCGACGCCCTGCGCGCCGCCGGGATCACACGCATAGTGATGCTCACCGGCGACAACGCCCGCGTGGCCGAGGCGATGGCGCGCCGCCTGGGCATCGATGAGGTACACGCGGGGCTGCTCCCCGAGGATAAACTGCGCATCGTGGGCGAGCTTAGCGAGAAGTACGGCCCCGTGGCGATGGTGGGCGACGGCGTGAACGATGCGCCAGCCCTGGCCGCCGCCGCAAGCGGGATCGCGATGGGCGCCGCCGGCACCGACGCCGCCCTGGAAACCGCCGACATCGTCCTGATGTCCGACGACCTGGGCGCAATCGCCTACGCGGTGAGCCTGAGCAAGCGCACGCAGCGTGTGGTCTGGCAGAACATCAGCTTCGCCCTGGCGGTCGTGGTCGTCCTGGTTGTCGCGACGCTCACCGTGGGCGTGCCGCTGCCGCTCGGCGTGGTGGGCCACGAGGGCAGCACGATCCTGGTGGTGCTGAACGGGCTGCGGCTGCTGCGCGCTCACTGACAAGGTGACAGAGTGACTGGGTGACACCTATTCGGCACGGTGAGGTGTCACCCGGTCGCTCTGTCACCCGATCGCTGGCTTCGTGGTGATCAATCCGTACACTAGAAACAGAATCGCACCGGCCAAAAGCGCAGCGCCGATAGTGGTCATGGTTGTGCCCCAGGAGGCTTCGCCGGGCTTGCCAATGGCCATGTGAAGAAAGAACCCGCCAGATTGAGCCAGGATGGCCACGAGCAGCACCAGCGCCGCCCCTCCTTTGACCCCGGCGGGCAATGAGGTTTGCTCCAGGAAGGTATGATACAGCAGCGCCAGGAGCAACAAAACCCCCGCGTGGGCGTGGCCCGCCCGGAAGAATTGCTCCTGAAATGGCGACAACCCTTGCCGGATGAGCAGGTTGAGCAGGGCGTATCCACCATACATCACGGTTGGGATGGCGATCCAGGCGATGATCGAAAATAGACGTAGCGTAGGCATGATCGTTTGCTCCTTCTCAGCACAGATTGCTGCGCCCTGTTACTCCGAACCGATGGATTTCCCCGCTTGTGGAGGTGTGTAATCCCGCAAACGAGTCTCGATACTTTCCAGGTCGGCGCGCATCTGCTGGAGCTGTTCGAGCGAGATTTCGGACAGCGTGTGCTCTGCCAACGCAACCGCGTGCGGGACCACTTGTTGCCAAGCCTGCATACCGGCCTCGGTTAAGGCTAGCCTGTACGTTCGCCGGTTATGTCCTGGTCGGCGCGTCAGCCAGCCTTGCTCGACCATCCGGCTTGTTAGCACTGATACCGTCCCGCGCTCGAGCAACAGATAGTCTGCCAGCGCTGATGGCGCAATCCCATCTGCGCCACCCTGTTCCCAGACGGCCAGGAGCACCCGAAACTGCGCCTGTGTGATCCCAAGCTCGGCAAAATGCTGATCAAACCCTGTCGCCAG
>JAYUYB010000849.1:0-2571 GCA_043752655.1 Chloroflexota bacterium | reverse complement strand
GTCGAGCGGGAAGACATCGTAGAAGTCGCCGCCGACCTGGCGGGCGGGGATCATGAGGGCGTGGAGGTCGAAGCCGGGGATGGCGGGCAGCGCGGGCGGCAGCATGCTCACCTGAATCTCCTGGGCCAGGCGCAACTCGCGCTGAAGCGTCTGCTGCTCGATCATCTGGGCCTGGGCGGCCTGAAGCTCGGCGTAGGCCTGGGCGAGGCGATCATTCTTCTCGTGCAGATCGCGGATCGTGCGGTCGTGGGCATCGCGCAGGCGGCGGCTCTGCACGCGCAGCATCTGGAGCGCCAGCGCGGGCGTGCTCGCGGCGAGGGCCTCGAAGTCGACGCTGGTAAGCTCCAGCAGCTGCGAGTCGCTGTGGACGCGGGCGCTGGCGGTGCGGCGGCCGTCGCCGGTGAGCAGGCTCATCTCGCCGATGAACTCGCCCTCGCCGCGCACATTGACCAGGCGCTCGTCCGGGCTGCCGAGCGACTTGATGATCGCGACGCCGCCCTCCAGCATGATGTAGAGCCGGTCGCCCGCGTCGCCCTCCACAAAAAGCAGCGTGTCGGCAGGGTAGCGCAGCAGGCGCAGCGATCCAGCCAGATGCGCGAGCTCATCCGGCGCGAGCTCCGCAAAGAGCGGCACGTTGCGCAGCAGCGCGGCGACGCGCTCAGAAAGCGCTGAGCGCTTGCTAGTCATGGAATTACTCCTCAGGCGGGAGCAGCGCGTCCCACCAGAGCTTGCCGGAGCGTTTCTGCTGGAAATCCACGTAGATATGCTTGGGCTGGGTGTACTCCAGCAGCCCCGCCGCGCCCATCTCGCGGCCGATGCCGCTCTCCTTGAAGCCGCCAAAGGGCGCCTGCGGGCTGAGCACATGGTGGTCGTTGATCCAGACCGTGCCAGTGCGCAGGCGCCGCGCCACCTCAATGGCCTGCTGAATATCACGCGACCAGACCGAGGCGGCGAGGCCGTAGCGCGAGTCGTTGGCCATGGCGATGGCGTCGCCGATATCCTCGTACGGGATCACGGAGAGCACCGGGCCGAAGATCTCTTCCTGGGCCAGGCGTGAGCGATTATCCACCTGCGTGAAGATCGTGGGCTCCAGGTAGGGGCCGTTGGCAAACTGGGCGCCGATGGGCCGGCCGCCGCCGATGGCGAGCCGCGCGCCCTCCTCGCGGCCAATGGCGATGTAGCCCTCCACACGCTCGCGCTGGCCGAAGCTGATCAGCGGGCCAATGTCGGTCTCGAACTCCAGCGGGTCGCCGATGCGCAGCTGGCGCGTGCGGGTCACCATGCGCTCCACCACCTCGTCGTACAGGGAGGCGTGGACGAAGCAGCGCGTGCCGGCCTCGCAGAGCTGGCCTGAGTGATAAAACATGCCAAAGAGCGCGCCGTCGATGGCCTTGTCGAGACCAGCGTCGGGCAGCAGCAGGCTGGGCGATTTGCCGCCAAGCTCCAGCGTGACCTTCTTGATATGGGGTGCGGCCTGGGCCATGATCTTGCGGCCCACCTCGGTGCTGCCGGTGAAAGCGATCTTGTCGACGAGCGGGTGCGCCACCAGATCCTCGCCGGCCTGGGAGCCCGGGCCCATCACCAGGTTGACCGTGCCACGGGGCAGCAGGCCGGTCTCGTGGATCATGTTAAACAGCGCGATCGTCGTGAGGGGGGCGAGCGAGGAGGGCTTAAAGACCACGGTGTTGCCGGTGGCCAGGGCGGGGCCGAGCTTCCAGACCGCCATGCAGAAGGCGTAGTTCCAGGGGATAATCTGCGCGCAGACGCCGTACGGATCGCGCCAGATGAAGCTCCAGGCGAGGGTCGGGAAGTCGTTCCAGGGGAGGGGCTCGTAGGGCGAGCGGCGGGCCAACTCGGCGAAGACGCGCATCATATGCAGGCCGAGCGGAATATCGTTGTAGGTGGTCTTACGGATAGGCACGCCGCCGTCGCGGCTTTCCAGCTCGGCAAGCTCGGGGGTGCGCTCCTCGATCAGATCGGCGATGGCGTGCAGGATGCGTGCGCGCTCGTGGGGTGGCGTGTGTGGCCAGGGGCCGGCATCGAAGGCGGCGCGGGCGGCGCGCACGGCGCGATCTACATCGGCGCTGCTGGCGCTGGCGGCGCGGGCGAGCAGCTCGCCGGTGGCGGGCGCCGTAACATCGAAACACTCGCCGTCGACGGCGTCGCACCACGCGCCGTTGATATAGAGCTGGTGGTATGGCAGCTCGGAGGATTGGGATGTCATGGGTATCATCTCCAGATTGAGCGGGGACAAGGCGCGTATGCCGCCGTGCGTCATGATAGCATGGGGCGTCAAGGGGCGCTGCCGCGCGGGCTGCCTTTGCGCGAGGGGATCGCGGGCGGGCGCTGCCGCCCCGCACCCCGGCGTCAGGGGGCTGCCGCCAGCCCCCTGACAACCCCCGCGTGGGGGACTTGCGTCCCCTCAACCCCTAAAGTTGATGCTCGTCAGCACCGAGCGCGCGTGTCGCTGCATGCCCTCCACCGCCAGCGAGCGGGAAGTTGAGCGCGGGCGCCTGCGGCCCTCTCCGGGCGGGCTGCCGGGCTGCCAGCATTGTCCACGCTCGCTGGCGG
>JAYUYB010000848.1:0-2573 GCA_043752655.1 Chloroflexota bacterium | reverse complement strand
TGATCGACCCCGCCAGCTCGCCGAAGCTCGACACGTATGTGGATGCGCTCTACCAAATGCGGCGTGAGCGCGGCCTTACCCGCGAGCAGGCTCACGATCAGATGCTGGACGTGTCGTTCTTCGGCACAATGATGGTGCAGCTCGGCGACGCGGACGGCATGGTCTCTGGCGCCGTCCACACGACGGCGCACACCATCCGCCCGGCGCTCCAGTTCGTCAAGACGCGCCCCGGCATCAAGATCGTCTCGTCGGTCTTTTTTATGTGCCTGGAAGATCGCGTGCTGGTCTACGGCGACTGCGCGATCAACCCGAAGCCCAACGCCGAGCAGCTGGCCGACATCGCGATCGCCTCGGCCGACACGGCGCGGCTGTTCGGGATCGAGCCGCGCGTGGCGCTGCTCTCCTACTCCACCGGCGAATCGGGCACGGGCGAGGAGGTGGAGCGGGTGCGCGCGGCCGCCGAACTGGCCCAGCAGCGGCGGCCAGACCTGCTGCTAGAGGGACCGCTCCAGTACGATGCGGCGGTGGACGAGCGCGTGGCGCACACGAAAATGCCCAGCTCGAAGGTGGCCGGGCGCGCCACCGTCCTGATCTTCCCCGACCTGAACACCGGCAACAACACCTACAAGGCTGTGCAGCGCGAGACGGGCTCGATCGCGGTTGGGCCGGTGCTCCAGGGGCTGAACAAGCCGGTGAACGACCTGAGCCGCGGCTGCCTCGTAGAGGATATTATCAACACCGTGGCGATCACGGCCATCCAGGCCCAGGCGTAACTTGCTGCGCTCGCGACGGGGGACGGTAGTCTGCGTTGCACACCGTCCCCCGTCCACCGTCCACCGTCCACGCTCTACTGAGCGCTCGCGACGAAGTCTGCAAGCTCACAGCGCGGCGGGCAGCGTGAAGAAGAAGCTGCTGCCGAGGCCGAGCTCGCTCTCGACCCAGATGCGGCCGCCGTGGGTCTCGACCACAAGCTTGCAGAAGGTGAGGCCAAGCCCGCTGCCGCTGTTGCGCCGGTTGCCGGACTGCCCGAACTTCGCGAAGATCTGTTCCAGGTCGCTGTCCCTGATGCCGCTGCCGGTGTCGCGCACCACGAAGCGCACCATGCCGCCGCCATCCATGCTCGCCGAGAGCCGCACGCGGCTGCCTTTGGGGCTGAACTTGAGGGCGTTGTCGAGCAGATTCTGAAGCACGCGCAGCACCAGCTCGCGGTCGGCAAAGACCTCGGCGGCCTCTGCCAGCTCTGGCTCGAGCGTGACGCCTCGGGATTCGGCGAGCACGTGCATAGCGGTGAGGGCCGTGTCGGACAGCTCGCGCACCGTGAGCGGGGCCTGCTCGATCGGCATGCGGCCGCCCTCCAGCCTGCTGATGTCGAGCAGCAGGTTGATCATGTTCAGCAGCTTCTGGGTGCTCAGATGGGCGATCGCGAGCACATCGCGCTGCTGGAGCGTTACTGCGCCCGTGATCCCGCGAAAGATCAGGTCGATCGAAGAAACAATGCTGGCAAGCGGGCTGCGCAGGTCGTGGACCATCATGTTGGTCAGGTCGCTGCGCAGGCGCTCGGCCTCCTTGGCGGCGCTGATATCGCGCACGGTAAGCAGGATGGGCCAGCTGACCGGGTCGTCGGCGCTGGCGGCACTGCCCTCGCGGGGGGCGCGCAGCAGCGACCACTCAAGGGCGCGTGCGCCGGGGGCCGCGCCGTTGAGCTGGCCGAGCATGAAGTTTGCGCTGCCGTTAGCCACGCCGGCGACAGCGCCGTGCAGCAGATCGAGCTCGACGGGGGAGAAGTTCACCGTGGCCTGCCAGCGCTCTAACAGATCGCTCAGCGCCATTGTGGCGAGCGCGGCGGGGGTGGCGGGCTGCTCGGGCCAGGCCTCCGCGTTGGCGAGCAGCAGGAACGCGCCGTTGGCCACCTCTACGCACCCAGCCTGGCCGACAAGCAGCATGCCCTCGCGGGTGGAGTCCATAATCGAGGCGAGCTGATCGCGACCGAGCTGGATCTCGCTCAGCAAGCTCAGGCTCTCGACGGCGGAGGCGGCCTGCGACGCAAACAGGATCAGGCTCTCGACATCGCCCACGTCAGGGAGGCTCTCGCCGTAGCCCACACAGATGGCGCCAAGGCAGCGGCTGGAGCCGAGCAGCGGGATGCCGAGCAGGGCCTCGCCTGTGTGGGCGGGGTGCAGGCTGAGCGGGCGCCGGGCGGCGATGGCGTTGCGGGCGAGCTGGGCCGCGGTCTGCGTGTCGGCGGGGTGCGTGCCAATCGCGAGCGTCGGCGCAGCGCTGCTGGTGGCGTCATCAAGGAAGACAGCGGCCCAGCGAGCGCCACTCATCTCCAGCATGCCGCTGGCGGTAAGCTCGTAGATCTGCCGGGGCGAGCGCAGGGTAGTGCTGAGGGCGCGGCCGAGGCCATTGAGCGCCATCATGCGGCTGAGGTTCTGCTGCTGGCGCGCGTAGAGGTGAGCGTTCTCGATTGCGGCGGCAGCCTGGTTAGCGAGGATCTCCAGGATCTGCACCTGCTCGGCCGAGGGGCGGCTGCCGTCGTGGGGCTGATCCACACCGATCAGGCCACTGATCTC
>JAYUYB010000847.1:0-6498 GCA_043752655.1 Chloroflexota bacterium | reverse complement strand
AAGGAAGAGGGCGGGCGGCACACGCCGTTCTTCCCCGGCTATCGGCCGCAGTTCTACATCCGGACGACGGACGTGACGGGCAACATCCAGCTGCCGGAGGGCATGGAGATGGTGATGCCGGGCGACAACGTGGTGATGGGGGTGGAGCTGATTGTGCCGGTGGCGATGGAGGAGGGGCTGCGCTTCGCCATTCGCGAGGGCGGCCGCACCGTCGGCGCGGGTGTCGTCACCAAGATCGAGGCCTAGTGTGTTTCTCGGTGGGGCGTGGGTCTTGCCTTCGCCCCATCTCAACGCTTTAGAGGAAGAGTTATGGCAAAGCAGAAGGTCCGTATTCGTCTGAAAGCGTACGATCACAAGATCCTTGATCAGTCGGCGCGTCAGATCGTCGAGGCGGCCGAGCGCACGGGTGCGCTGGTGGCCGGCCCGGTCCCGCTGCCCACCAAGATCGAGAAGTACAGCGTGATCCGCTCGCCGTTCGTCGACAAGGACTCGCAGGAGCAGTTCGAGATTCGTACCCACAAGCGCCTGATCGATGTGCTGGACCCGAGTCAGCAGACTATCAACGCCCTGATGAAGCTGAACCTGCCCGCTGGCGTGGACATCGAGATTAAGCTCTAGCTCACGTCGGCGGCAGCCCCTGTGGTTGGATGCGGGCTTCAGCCCGCCAAAAACGGCGCGCAAGCGCCACAAGTAGCTTTAGCGTTCTAGAGCAGCCGCTGCGCATGACGCATGCTGCGGAGGTAATGGTAATGGTTAATGGGATGTTGGGCCGAAAAGTGGGCATGACTCAGGTCTTCTCCGAGAAGGGTGTAGTTATCCCCGTAACCGTGATCAGCGCAGGCCCCTGCGTGGTGACACAGGTTCGCACCAGCGCAAGCGATGGCTACGAGGCGGTGCAGCTGGGCTTCGAGCAGGTTCCCGCCCGCAAGATCACCCGGCCGGAGCAGGGCCACCTGAAGGCCGCCGGGCTCCTCGTGCGCATCCTGCGCGAGTTCAGCGCCGACAATGTGCAGGATCATCAGCCAGGCGAGCTGATCAATGTCGAGCTGTTCACGGCAGGCCAGCTGGTTGATGTCTCCGGTAACTCGAAGGGTCGTGGCTTCGCGGGTGTGGTCAAGCGCCATCATTTTCGCGGCGGCCCTAAGACCCACGGCCAGAGCGACCGCCACCGTGCGCCTGGCTCGATCGGCGCTGGCACAACCCCTGGCCGCGTCTGGAAGGGCCAGAAGATGGCTGGGCGCATGGGCGGCAAGCGCGTGACAGTGCAGAACCTTGAGGTGGTTGAAGTGATCGCCGATAAGAACCTGCTCTTGATCAAGGGCTCTGTGCCCGGCGCACCGAATGCCCTGCTCCAGATCCGCCACGCGGTGAAGAGCTAAAGAGGTACAAAGATGCAAACGACTCTTTATAACCAAGCCGGCGAGCAGATCGGGGAGCTTGAGCTTAACGACTATCTCTTCGGCGTCGCCCCGAATATACCGCTGATGCACCAGTATGTGGTGATGCAGGCGGCAAACGCCCGCCGTGGCACGCACAATACCCGTGGCCGTGGTGAAGTGCGGGGCAGCACCCGCAAGATCTACCGCCAGAAGGGCACCGGTCGCGCTCGCCAGGGCTCCGCACGCGCCCCGCATCGCAAGGGCGGCGGCGTCGCTCACGGCCCGCACCCGCGCTCCTACGCCAAGAAGATGCCCAAGAAGATGCGCCGCCTGGCCGTTCGCTCGGCCCTCTCGGTGAAGCACGGGCAGGCACAGATCCGCTTCGTCGACGCGCTGAGCTTCGATGTGCCGCGCACCAAGGACGCAATCGCGTTCCTGAAGGCGCATAACCTCGATGGCAAGACGCTGATCGTGATCGACCGTAAGAGTGAGCAGAACCAGATCGTGCAGCGCTCGGCCGATAACCTGCCGCACGTCAAGACGATCTTTGCCCACTACCTTAATGTGCGCGATCTGCTTCAGTACGACAATATCGTCATGCCGCAGACGGCCATCGAGGTGATCGAGGGCTACCTGGGCCAGAACGCCCGCGTGGCGGCAACGGAGAAGGAGTAACCACCAATGCCGACGCCGCATGAAATCATTGTTCGCCCGCTAATCACCGAGAAGAATACGAGCCTGATGGTGCTCAATAAGTATTCCTTCGAGGTGCTGCGCGACTCCAGCAAGCCCGAGATCAAGAAGGCCGTCGAGACGATCTTCAATGTGAATGTCACGAAGGTGCATACGATCAATGTGCGCGGCAAACTGAAGCGCCGTGGCCGCGAGTCGGGCTACACTCGCGAGTGGAAGAAGGCGATCGTTACGCTCGTTGAGGGCGACCGGATCGAGATCTTCGAGAGCTAGCGGCGGCTCGCCGCAGGGCGAGTAGCAGATGGGCGTCGGAACTGATCGTCGCCCTTTCAGCCACCACGGAGTAGATAGATGGGTATTCGTAAGTACAAACCGACCTCGGCTGGGCGCCGTAATATGTCGGTCTCCACGTTCGAGGAGATCACGAAGAAGCGCCCCGAGTCCGCCCTGATCGAGCCACTGCGCAAGCGCGCTGGCCGCAACAACCAGGGTAAGATCACAACTCGGCATCGCGGCGGCGGCCACAAGCGCTTCTACCGCATTATCGACTTTAAGCGCAACAAGATCGGCATCCCCGGCAAGGTGCAGGCGATCGAGTATGATCCCAACCGCAGCGCTCGCATCGCCCTGATCGCCTACAGCGACGGCGAGAAGCGCTACATCATTGCGCCCGTTGGGGTCAAGGTTGGCGATGTGCTGGGCAGTGGCCCCGACGCTGATATTCGCGTTGGCAACGCTTTGCCCCTCACTACTATTCCCCTCGGCACGCAGGTGCATAACGTCGAGCTGGAGATCGGCCGCGGCGGCGTGCTCGTGCGCAGCGCCGGCACCTCGGCCCAGCTGATAGCCAAAGAGGGCGATTACGCCACCCTGCGTATGCCCTCGGGCGAGACGCGTCAGATTCACATCCGCTGCATGGCTACGATTGGCCAGGTGGGTAATGCGGATCATCAGAACATCCGGATCGGTAAGGCCGGTCGCTCACGCTGGCTCGGCCGTCGGCCCACGGTGCGCGGTTCCGTGATGAACCCGCGTGACCATCCCCATGGTGGTGGCGAGGGCAAATCGCCACGCGGTATGAGCACGCCGAAGACGAAGTGGGGCAAGCCCGCCCACGGCGTAAAGACGCGTAATAACAAGCGGACGGATCGCTTTATCGTGCGCCGCCGCAAAGTGTAATCGCGGCTTCTGGCCCAAAGGCGATAGGCGATAGATCCCCCCGTGGATATCGCCCATCGCCTAAAGCCTGTAGCACGTAGGAGAGAATGCTATGTCCCGTTCGTCCAAGAAGGGGCCGTACGTCGATATCAAGCTGCTCGAGCGCGTGGAGAACATGAACCGTGGTAGCGAGAAGCGGGTGTTGCGCACCTGGTCGCGTGACTCGACGGTGTTCCCCCAGATGATCGGCCACACAATCGCTGTCCACGATGGTCGCCGCCACGTCCCGGTCTATGTCACCGAGAACATGGTTGGCCACAAGCTCGGTGAGTTCGCGCCCACCCGGCTCTTCCGTAGCCACGGCGGCAAAAAAGCCGATAAGCGCGGCAAGGTGAAGTAGGCACGGTGTCGGTCTACGATACCGCTACAGGCCCGCCCAGTTTGGGCCGCACGTGCCACTCGTGATTTGTGTTACAATGACGGGGTTTGCGTGCGGAGCAGTTTAGCTGGATGTGGCCGGAGCACAGACGAGTAAAACAATGGAAGTTAAAGCTGTAACTCGCTTGGTGCGTATCTCACCGCTGAAGGTTCGCCTGGTGATGGATGTGGTGCGCGGGATGCCGGTGGGGAAAGCCCTATCGACGCTGGACTACATGCCTCAGAAGGCGGCCCGTGAGGTGGCACGTACGATCAAGTCGGCCGCGGCGAACGCGGAGCACAATTTCGACCTGAACCGGGACGCGCTGGTAGTGACGCGGATCTACGCGGACCAGGGCCCGGTGCTGAAGCGGATGATGCCGCGCGCCCGTGGTATGGCAAATAGCATCCGCAGGCCGACGACCCATATCACCGTGATCGTCGACGATGGCGAGAGCTACTAGGCTGCCGAAAGGTAGGAGGCACACTTGGGACGCAAAGTTCATCCGATCGGTTTTCGCCTCGGCTACATCAAGGATTGGCAGTCGAAGTGGTTCGCCGAGCGCGGCACCTACACGAGCCAGCTGCACGAGGATCTGGCGCTGCGCAAGCTGATCGCCAAAGAGTTGGCGAATGCTGGTGTGGCCCGGATCGAGATCGAGCGCTCGGCCAATAAGATTGAGATCACGGTCTTCACTGCGAAGCCCGGGATTGTGATCGGCAAGCGTGGCGCGAATGTGGATCTGCTCAAGAACTCGCTTGAGCGGCAGACCGGCAAGAAGATCAAGCTGAATATTCAGGAGATCCATCAGCCGGAGCTCGAGGCCCAGCTTGTGGCCGAGAGTATCGCCGAGCAGATCAACAAGCGCGTAAGCTATAAGCGCGCCATGAAGCAGGCTGTGCAGCGCGCCATGCGCCTTGGGGCACAGGGCGTGCGTGTCAAGTGCGCCGGGCGACTTGGCGGTGCTGAGATGAAGCGCATCCAGAATGAGAGCGAGGGCCGCGTGCCCCGCCATACGCTGCGCGCCGATATCGATTACGCCAGCGTTCATGCCGCGACAACCTATGGGCGCATCGGCGTGAAGGTCTGGATCTATAAGGGTGAGGTCTTCCCGGACCAGCTCGGCAAGGCGCAGGTGGAGCTACAGGTGAGCGCGCCAGCACCAGAGCGCGACAACCGTGGCGACCGCAGGCCGAGGAGGGGTGACAATGCTTCTGCCTAAGCGCACGAAGTATCGCAAGATGCACAAGGGCCGCAGCGAGGGCCTTTCCTATCGCGGCAACAGCGTCGCCTTTGGCGACTATGGCCTGATGGCCCTGGAGCCGGTCTGGATCACGAGCCGTCAGATCGAGGCGGCCCGCCGCACGATCACTGGCTACATCAAGCGTGGCGGCAAGGTCTGGATCCGTATTTTCCCCGATAAGCCCGTGACCCAGAAGCCCGCCGAGACCCGCATGGGCGGCGGTAAGGGCAGTGTAGACCACTGGGTGGCAGTGGTGAAGCCGGGCCGGGTGATGTTCGAGCTCGGCGGGGTGCGTGAGGATATTGCTATGGAGGCGATGAAGCGCGCCGCGCAGAAGCTGCCGATCAAGTGCAAGATTATCACGCGCGACGACGTTGAGGCGGAGGTGAGCAGTGGCGAAGGCGAATGAGCTTCGGAACCTTGAGGAAGCGGATCTGCGCGACCAGATCAAGGGGTACCACGAGGAGCTGTTCAATCTGCGCTTCCAGAAAGTCACCGGGAGCGTGACAAATACATCGCGCCCGCGCCAGGTGAAGAGAGAGATTGCGCGGATCAAAACTATCCTGCGCGAGCGCGAGCTGGAGCAGGAGTAGCACGATGACAGAGATTGACCAGCAGAGCACGGTCCGCCGCACGCAGAAAGTCGGGCGTGTGGTCAGCGATAAGATGGACAAAACGATCGTGGTGGCGGTGGACTACCTGAAGCCGCACCCGCTGTATCGCAAGATCATTCGCAAGACCAGCAAGTTCCACGCACACGACGAAGAGAACAGCTGCAAGACGGGCGACGTTGTCCGCATTGAGGAGACACGCCCTCTGAGCCGCACAAAGTGCTGGCGGGTGATCGAGATCGTCAAGCGGGGCGAGGAGTAACACAGTGATCCAGGTTCAGACCAGAATGAAGGTGGCCGATAACACCGGCGCCAAAGAGATCATGTGCATCCGTGTCCTCGGCGGCTCGGTGGTGAAGTATGGCCGCGTGGGCGATGTCATCGTCGCCAGCGTGAAGCATGCTACCCCCGGCGGCTCCGTGAAGAAGGGCGAGGTGGTGCGCGCAGTCATTATCCGCACGGCCAAAGAGTATGGCCGAGCCGATGGCTCGCATATCCGCTTCGATGATAACGCCGCCGTGATTATCGGCAAAGAGAATAACCCGCGTGGCACACGTATCTTTGGCCCCGTGGCCCGTGAGCTGCGCGAGAAGCAGTTCATGCGCATTGTGTCGCTTGCGCCTGAAGTGCTGTAGGAGCTAGCTATGCACGTCAAAACTGGTGATGAGGTCCTTGTCATCGCCGGCAAAGACAAGGGACGCCGCGGCAAGATCAAGCGGTCGATCCCTGACAACAACCGGGTGGTGGTTGAGGGACTGAACATCGCCAAGAAGCACATGAAGCCGCGCGGCCCTGGCAAGCCTGGCGGAATCATCGAGATCGAGGCCGCGCTACACATCTCGAACGTGATGCTGATCTGCCCCAGCTGCGGGCGGGCGTCGCGAACGGGCGACCGCTTTCTGGAGGAGACCGACCACAAGGGCCGCCCGAAGAAGGTACGCTTCTGCAAGGCCTGCGACGCGGTCGTCGATAAGTGATCGGGTAAGACGTGAAGGG
>JAYUYB010000846.1:0-14389 GCA_043752655.1 Chloroflexota bacterium | reverse complement strand
TCAGCAGCCCGATCCGCGTAAGTGGGCGCACTACCCGCGTGCCGGTCTCGGGCAACCTGAGCTTCCGAGTCTTCGAGCCAAACGGCAGCGAGCTGGGCAGCGGCAGCGTGGCCGTGAGCAGGCAGGCAAACGGCAGCGGCAGCTTCTCTAGCTACATCGCCTACCGCGCGCCCGTGGGCAACACGGTGGTGATCGAGCTCTCGGAGCGCGACGCTGGCAGCGGCAATGTGATCGCCCGCGCGCAGCGCAGCGTGCGCTACCAGCCCACGACCGCACAGCAGATCACGATTGATCGGCCCGCCAGCGGCAGCCGCGTGGGCACCAGGGTGCAGCTCGCCGGCCGCACGACGATCTTTCCCTCCGAGGGCGACCTGATCCTGAACGTGATCGACAGCCGGGGCGTGTTCATCACCAGCTTCAGCTTTGGCGTGCAGGGCGCCCCAGGCCAGGCCTCCAGCTTCTTCGTGGAGTTCGACATCCCCGACCAGCAGGGCCGCCTCGTGACGATCGAGGTGCTCGACATCACCCAGCGCAACGACGTGCAGGCCCGCGCCCAGAGCAACGTCTTCGCCGGCAACTCGCCTTACCCGGTGCCGTAGCCGATAGCCGATAGTCGATAGCCGAACGTCTTATGATCAACAACAAGGAGTCCTGAGCCATGCTCGACCATTTGCGCGCCGCCGACCCCGCCATCTTTGCGGCGATCACCAGCGAGGCCACCCGCCAGCGCGACGGCCTGGAGCTGATCGCGAGCGAGAACTACACCAGCCTGGCCGTGATGGAGGCCCAGGGCTCGATCCTTACGAACAAGTACGCCGAAGGCCTGCCCGGCAAGCGCTACTACGGCGGCTGCGAATTTGTGGATGTGGTGGAGCAGCTCGCGATCGACCGCGCGCTGGAGCTCTTTGGCACCCAGGCCGCCAACGTGCAGCCCCACAGCGGCGCCCAGGCAAATATTGCGGTCTACACCGCGCTGCTCCAGCCCAGCGACAAGATCCTCGGCATGCGCCTGGATCACGGCGGCCACCTCACTCACGGCAGCCCCGTCAACTTCTCCGGCAAGTGGTACAGCATCAGCTTCTACGGCGTAGACGAGGCCAGCGGCCAGATCGACTACGACGCGCTGCTAGAGCAGGCCAAGGCTGTGCGCCCCAAGCTGATCACCTCCGGCGCCAGCGCCTACCCGCGCATCATCGACTTTGCGCGCATGCGCCAGATCGCCGACGAAGTTGGCGCCCTGCTGATGGCCGACATCGCCCACATCGCGGGCCTCGTTGCTGGCGGCGAGCACCCCTCACCGGTTGGCCACGCCCATATCATCACGACGACCACGCACAAGACTCTGCGCGGCCCGCGCGGCGGCCTGATCATGATGGAGGAGCCCTACGCCAAGCAGATCAACTCCAGCGTCTTCCCCGGCAACCAGGGCGGCCCGCTGATGCATGTGATCGCCGGCAAAGCTGTGGCCTTCGGCGAGGCGCTGCGCCCCGAGTTCAGGCTCTACGCCGCCCAGATCCGCCGCAACGCCAAGGCGCTCGCCGCAGGGCTGACGCAGCGCGGGATCAAGCTGATCAGCGGCGGCACCGACAACCACCTGATGCTGGCCGACCTCAGCGGCCTGGGGATGACGGGCGCCCAGGCCCAGAAGGCGCTTGACCACGCGCACATCACGGTGAACAAGAACGCCATCCCCGACGACCCGCAGCCGCCCATGCGCACCTCGGGTATCCGTATTGGCACGCCCGCCGTCACCACGCGCGGCATGGGGGAGGCCGAGATGGATCAGATCGCCGCCTGGATCGTGGAGGTGCTAGAGCAGCACAACGACAGCGCGCGCCAGGTGGCGATCGGCGCCCAGGTGAGCGAGCTCTGCCAGGCCTTTCCGGTGCCAAGCGATGCGGTGCGCGTGTAGCAAGGGCACAGGGGACCGTTTGGACTGCGAAGGGCGCGAACCGAACCGTTTGGACCACGAACGACGCGAAAGGCCGCGAATGACGCGAACACGAAGGCGCGAAGAAGCCACGCCCGGCCTCGCGCCCTTCGTTTGGCTTCGCGTCCTTCGCGCTCCAGGCGGTTCGCGCTCCAGGCGGTTCCGTTCTACCAGGCCTCTGCGCGCCGCGAGAAGACCTGGCCGAAGAGGCTGAGGCCTACGCTGATCAGGCCGAGGACCACGAGGGCGAGACCGAGCAGGCGCTGCCGTAGGTCCAGGGTGGCGCGCAGGCCAAGGGCGTTGTCGCGGCGCAGCTCGTCGCCAAGGACAGCAAACTCGCGGGCGGCCGCATCGGCGTCGGCGCGAGCCTGTGGGTAGCGCAGGGTGCGGGCCAGGGCGTCGGCCTGAGCGAGCTGCGCCGTAGCCTGCACCCCGCGCGCCGCACGCTCCTCGTACAGGGCCAGCACCGTTGCCTGGCGCGCGTCGCCAAGCCGGCCGTACACGGTGCGGGCCGCCGCGATGAACTCCTGAGCGCGTGTGTAGTCGGCCTGCTCCAAGGCGGCGCGGGCGCCCTCGGCCATGCCCTCGGCGCGCATCCCATCCTCGCTGCGGGCCAGCAGCGCCTCGGCCTCGGCCAGCACCTCGGGCGGCTGCGTATCGGCCTGCTTGTGCAGCCACTCCAGGGCGCTGGCAAGCTCCGCCTGGGCTGCGGCGTAGTTACCGCCCGCCACCAGCTCACGCGCGAACCCCAGATCATACGAGGACAGGGCGCTGCGGCTGTAGCCGCCATCTAGGTAGCTCGGCAGCCAGTCGAGCCAGGCTGCCTCTAACTCGGCGGGCGTGGCGCCGTAGGCCCGCTCCAGCGCCGAGCGATAGCCGCTGCTCCTGGCGCTCACAGCCAGAAACTCGCGCAGCATCGCGAAGCCAGAGCGATCTACCAGGAAAGCCACCACCGCGAGCGACTGGGGGTAGCTTACCTCTGGGGCGGCGTAGACCTGGCCGCGCTCATCGAAGGCGCTCCAGGGCAGCAGGCGGCCCTGATCGCGGGCGACGCGCAGCGACTGGACGCGGCGCTCCAGCTCGCCAGAGGGGCGCTCCATGTACTGGGCCACGCCCTCCTGAAAGCCCGTGTTGAGCCGGTTGCCGCTCAGGTCGCCCGCAACGATGTGGGTAAGCTCGTGGCGAATGTTATTCTTGACCTCTTCCTCGCTCTGCTGGCGCGTGCGCTCGATGATCACCACCAGCTCGCGGCGGCGGAAGTCGGCGTGCGCCACCACGCCGGGCACGTTGCGTGCGGCAGGGTTTACCAGGTAATAATCTTCGCTGGTGGGAAAGAGACGCAGGGTGAGGGGCGTCGCCGTGCGGAAGCTGAAGGCGGTGGCGATCTCCTCATAGATCGTATCGACAAAGCCGGCGTAGCGCTCGGCCTCGGCCTCACTGCCAGGGGCGTAGAGGATGATAAAGCGCTCGGTGGAGCGCTCACGCCAATCGGCCCCACCCTGGGCCATGGCCGTGCCGGGGGCGGCGAGAAAGGCAATCAGTAGCGCCACGAGGGGCGCAAGGATACGAAAGCGCATTTGGCAACTCCGGTCTTCGTGGTAGCACGCTGTGCGCAGAGTCTACCAGATTATGGGACGCCACGCCTAAGCGCAGGATGAGGAACGGGGCTGCCCCACGGGATGTGACGTATGGTTTCGGGCTGCCCGATGGCGGCGGCTGAATGCCGCGCCGGCTGGGCCTACGGCCGCGCGTCCGCCTACGCGGACGCAGCACGGCGTCGGCGTAGGCCGACGCGCGGCGCGAAGCGCCCCGGTGGCGCACCTTCAGTCGCGCGCTGCCCCGCCTGGCCCGAAACTTTACGCCGCACCCGGCCCCATGTTGACAGCGGTGCCGCCGCGTGGTATAAGCGACCCTACACTTTTGCGGAGCTTATCTCTATACCGACACCCTGACCGTGTCGGGAGGAGCTGTCGTTCGTGTCTCGTATCCAACGCGTCCTGGTCGCGCTCACCTCGCTCGTGGCGCTGCTGCTGCTTGTAAGCCTGATGGGCGCCACCGCCCCGGCGCAGCCCACGCTCAGCGCCAAGCTCGCCATTGCCGCCCAGGCCGCCCCAAGCGCGTCGCCCGTGCCACCAACGGCAACGGCAACCCTCATCCCACCCTCGCCGACGCTCGCCCGCCGCCTGTTCAACGAGTCGGCGAGCGTCAAGATCGCGCCCACAAGCTTCCTGCCTGGGCGCGGCCCAGAGCTGCCGGGCGAGCTCATCTACGCGGGCCGCCGCCTCGATTTCTACGTTGGCAGGGGCAGCTTCACGCCGGATCAGGTGGCCGATCTGGGTATCAAGGCTGAGCACGCGCTCGCCCACATCCAGAAGCGCTTCGCCGTATCGCTTAATGAGCGCGTCTCGGTGGGCGTCTACCCTGCGTCGCAGGCTCCAGGCCGTGGCACGCGCGGCATCGCCTACACCTACGGCGATACCAATGTCCGCATCTACTACCGGCCCGGCGAGGATCAGCACGACGCCCTGGTGATCCTCTCCCACGAGCTCGGCCACGCGCTCCAGGCCCAGGCCTACGGCAAAGAGGCGCAGTCACGCGCCGACACAGTGCTCCTAGAAGGGCTGGCCAGCTGGATCTCCGGCGAGTACTGGCTCAGCCTCTCGGAGGCCGACTCGTTCCAGGCGAGGGCCCGCGAGCTCTATGAGGCAGGCTACAGTGGCAGCCTCTCGGGCATGGGCAAGCGCAACCTGGATGTCGCCTACGATATGTGGGCCGGCTTTGTGGATTACTTGACCCGCACCTACGGCTGGGATGCGTTCAACACGCTCTACATCAGCGGCCGCGGCCGCGCCCCTGGCTCCGCCGACTACCAGGGCGTCTACGGCAAGAGCTTCAAGCAGCTCGCCGACGAGTTCTACGCGACGCTTGCGCCGTGATCAGGAGACAGGGAGCATCGCTCGCTGCGCTCGCTCGGGAGACACGGAGACACGGAGACACGGAGACAAGGAGACAAGGAGCGCCTATCGGTAGCGACAGGCTGTCTCCCGGTCTCCCGGTCTCCGTGTCTCCGTGTCTCCCGCTTACTTCCCCGCGCGCCACTTGAGCGCCTCCTCCACCGGCCCAAAGTCCCACGGCTCGCCCATCCCGAAGATGAAGTGCGTCGTGCCAACCTCCAGGAAGGCGTCGAGGTTGGCGCCCTTGCTGGGCGAGACGCTGCGCTCAATCGTGGCGGGATCGCGGCCAAGCTGGGCGCACCAGTCGTCAAGCACATTATGCTTGTGCTGCACCACGGCGGGGTCGCCAAAGCCATGCCAGATCGAGGCGTACTGGGCGGTAAGCCGCAGCGTCACCTTCTCGCCGCCGCCGCCCACCAGGATAGGGATTGGCCGCAGGGGCTTGGGCACATCCAGCTCCCAGCGCTGCGTGATGATCGGCAGGGCTTCCTTGAGCGCCCGCAGGCGATCCGGGGCGGTGCCGAACTCGTAGCCGTACTCCTTATAGTCGCGCTCGAACCAGCCCGCGCCGATCCCCAGGATCAGGCGGCCGCCGCTGATATGGTCAACCGTCTTGGCCATATTCGCCAGCAGGGCCGGGTTGCGGTAGCTGTTGCAGGTTACCAGGCAGCCAACCTCGGCCCGCGTGGTGATCGCCGCCATTGCGCTTAGCTGTGTCCAGCCCTCGAAGTGGGGGCCTTGCGCGTCGCCGTAAAGCGGAAAGAAGTGGTCCCAGTTCCAGATCGTGTCGCAGCCGAGCGCCTCGGCCTGGCGCACGGCCCCGGCGAACGACTCCCACGTGGTGTGCTGTGGGTGCAGCTGCACCCCGATGCGAATGCGTGTCATCCTGTGTCCTCTGCTCTGTTTGGGCTCCGCCAGAATGATACCACGCCCCTCTGTCGTAATGCCATGCGTGAAAGTTCCGAGGGGGTTGCGTTTATCCTGTACACTGTGGCTGGTGAGCTTCTAAGCCAGCGGACTTGAGCGAACGATGCACGCACGAATTTGGGGGACCCGCGGCTCGTATCCGGTAGCGCGCTCCGACGTGCTCCGCTACGGCGGCAATACGACATGTGTAGAGGTTCGCGTCGGCGACCGCTGCATCGTCCTCGACGCCGGCACCGGTATGCGCCCCCTCGGCGCCGCCCTCGCCGCAGAGGCAGCCCCGCCGCTCAACATCGATCTGCTGATCACCCACACCCACTGGGATCATATTATCGGCTTCCCGTTTTTCGACCCGATCTACAACCCCCAGGCCAACCTTGAGATCTACGGCCTGCGCCGCACCCAGTCGAGCCTGCGCACCACCATCGCTAACGCCCTCAGCGACCCGCTGCTGCCCGTGAGCCTGGAGGATCTGCGCGCCGAGCTGCACTTCCACGAGATCCAGGAGGGCCTCTGCTTCGAGCTTGGCCCTGTGCGTGTCAGCACTGCCCGCGCCAACCACCCCTACCGCGCGCTCGCCTACAGGCTGGAGACCGACGAGGCTACCCTGGTGTTCATCCCCGACACGGGCCCATTCCACACCGTACTCTTCGGCGACGAGCGCATCGAGTGGGCGGGCGAGCCTACCGCCAGCACCCACAATGATCTGCGCGAGCTGGCCGAGATGCATGATCGAATCGTGGATCTGGCCCGCGGCGCCGACTGGCTGCTCTACGACGCGCAGTTCACCGACGAGCAGTACGCCCGCTTCCCGCACTGGGGCCACAGCACGGCCAGCCAAGCCCGCGCGATCGCCGAGCAGGCCGGCGTGGGCGAACTGCTGCTCTTCCACCACGACCCGCATCGCAGCGACGACGAGCTCGACCAGATCGTGGCCGCGCAGCAAGTCGCCGCCCGGCCTGGCCTCCAGGTAAGCGCCGCCAACGAGGGCCGGGTGCTGCGCAAACAAAAGGACCAGCGATGAAGCTCCAGTTCTGGGGGGTGCGCGGCTATGTGCCCACGCCAGGCGCGGAGTATCTGCGCTATGGCGGTAACACCTGCTGCACGCTTGTCTGCGGCGCAAACGGCGAGCTTGTGGTGCTTGATACGGGCACCGGCTTCTGCCAGCTCGGCGATACGCTGATGCAGCGCGAGTTTCGCCAGGGGCAGGGCGAGCTTACCCTGCTGATCACCCACACCTACTGGGATCACATCCTTGGCCTGCCCTTCCCCGGCCTGGTCCACACCCCCGGCAACCGGCTCCAGATCTACGGCCCCGACAGCACCCTCGGCTCCCTGGAGATGACCTACGACGGCATGCTCTCGCCGGTCTACTCGCCGGTGTACGGGCTGGCCCACATCGGGGCCACCCACAGCTTCCAGCCGATCTCCACCGAGCCCTTTACGGTGGGCGGCCTCACGGTGCGCGCCCTGCCGCTCTCGCGGCGCAAGCACTCGCCGATCTGGGCCTACCGCGTGGAGGAGAACGGGCGGGCGGTGGTCTACATCACCGATGTGCGCTACACCAACGACCAGATCTGGAAGCAGGCGCTCGGCTTCGCAAGGGGCGCCAGCGTGCTCATCCACAGCGCGCCCTACACCCGCAGCGAGCATGTGCAGGATTACGGCCACAGCCGGGTGGAGGACGCGCTCGACCTCGCCGTGGAGGCGAACGTGGGGCGGCTCTTCCTCTACCACCACGCCCCCACGCGCACCGACGATCAGCTCGACGCCCTCGTGGCGCGCTATCGCGCCAGCCTCGCCAGCGACCGCCGCCCGCTCAAGCTCCACGCCGCCCGCGAAGGCGATCTGATCACGGTGTAGGAGCTGGCACAGCCTCTGGACGGTAGACGGTAGACGGTAGACGATAGGGCGCGGCACCGTCCACCGTCCACCGTCTACCCCAGCTGCCCCACCAGCCCAATCAGCCGCGACGGCCCCAGATCCTCCCGCGTGCAGTCCATGAGCACCTTGTCGTAGCGCTTGCCGTCCAGCAGGTAGGCCTCGCGGATGCGCCCCGCCTCGCGGAAGCCGGCCTTGAGGTAGGCGCGGTGGCCGCGCTCGTTGAAGGCCACGAACCAGAGGTGGATCGTGTGCAGGCCCAGGAAGGTCAGGCCGTAGTCGGCTAGCAGCCGCACCGCCTCGGAGCCGTAGCCCTTGCCCCAGGCGGCTTTGTCGCCGATGGAGATGCCCAGCTCGGCGCTGCCATGGCGCCGATCGATCTCCTTGAAGCCTAGGCTGCCGATCACGCGCTGCTCCTCGCGCACGATGATCGCGAAGAGCGGGTCACTTTGGCCAGACAGGCCCTCGAACCACTTCTGCTCTTGCTCCAGCGAGTACGACTTGCCCGGCTGCCCGAGGTAGGTTGTCAGCTCTAGGTCGGCGAACCAGCTCGCAAAGAGCGGCACGTCCTCGCGCAGCGGGTGGCTCAGGTAGATGCGCTCGCCGGGCACGATCTCCGGGCGCACGGGCGTTTCGGGGCTCATGGGGTGGCTCCTATCCCGAGGGCGCCCACAAGGGGCACCCATACGTGATTTGCGAGTTGGGCGCCCCGGCGTGATTTGTGAGCTAGGCGCCCCGGCGTGAAAACCAAGATGATGCGGCTATAATCTGCGCAATCTGCGTAATCTGCGGATAATGCCCTACGCCTTGGGGCTCTTGCGCTCGCGCAGCATGCGCGCCACGTCCTTGCCAAACTTGCGCTGGTCCTGGCGGCGTTGGAGCGCCAGGGGGCTGATCTCACGCCGGTCTCGCTCGCCAGGTGCGCGCTCCTCGCGCTCCTCGCGCTCCGCCAGCTCGCTCAGCTCGTCCACCAGATCCAGCTCGTCGATCTCGGCCAGCTCGCGCAGGTTGATGCGAAGCCTCGGCATGGCTGTTGTGACTCCTCTGTCTTATGGCTCGCCCGTGCGCAGCCGCACGTAGCTATCGTAGCGCTCCAGGTCGATCGATCCGGCCTCCACGGCGGCGCGCACAGCGCAGCTTGGCTCGTGGATGTGCGTGCATCCGGCGAAGTAGCACTCGCCCAGAAAAGGCCGCAGCTCGCGGTAGCACCAGTCCATGTCCTCGGGCGGCAGCTGCCAGAGCCCGATCTCGCGGATGCCGGGCGTGTCGGCGACATAGCCGCCGCGCGCGTCTGCCACCGGCAGCAGCTCGGCCACCACGGTGGTGTGACGCCCCTTGCTTAGCTGCTGGCTCACTGCGCCCGTGGCGAGGTTCAGGCCGGGCTGGATGGCGTTGAGCAGACTGCTCTTGCCCACACCCGACTTGCCGGTGACCACGCTGATCCGCCCCGCCAGGCGCTCGCGCACAGCGTCCAGCCCCTGTTCAGTCTTGTTCGACGCATAGATCACGGGGTAGCCGATGCGCTCGTAGACGCCGAAGAGCGCGTGGGCCGTCGCCTCGTCCACCAGATCAACTTTGGTGGCGATGACCACGGCCTCTAGCTCGCTGTGCTCGCAGATCACGAGGTAGCGGTCGAGCATGCGTGGGGAAACGGCGGGCGCGGCGCAGGAGAACACCAGCAGCACCTGATCCAGGTTGGCCACCAGAACATCTTCTTTGTGGGCGCCCCGGCTGCCCGAGCCGCGCCGGGCGAGCCGAGTGCGCCGGGGGAGCACCGCCTCCACGGCGCCCTCGCCATTGCCCAAGAGTGTGATCTCCACCTCGTCGCCGATCACGGCGATGTCGGTGGCCAGGCGCTCGCGCTTCAGCTTGCCGCGCAGCTTGCACTCCACCAGGCCCGCGCTCGTCTGCACCCAGAAGAAGCCGCTCTGGGCGCGCAGCACGGTGCCGGTGGTGCGGGCGGGGCGGACGACCGAGGCCTGCTGGTCGTCGACCTCTCCTCTGTTCCCTGTTCCCTGTTCCCTCCGCTTAGCGCTTGGGGTGCTCATTTACACGCACCTCCAGGTTGCTCGCGCCGAGCAGATCAAATGTATAGTCGAGGATCTTATCGATGATTGTCTGCTGGGTCTGATCCTCGTTGAGCTGCACCCGCGCGTGGCTCGGCTCCTCATCCGAGCGGTTCGGCGGGTAGTGCCGCAGCGACCCATCAAGCTCCAAAATTATCAACGTCGGGCCCCCCTCAGGGATAGGCGGATTAGTGTCCGGCGACGTGCGTGTGGTTTCCGCCACGTGAGCGAGCAGAATCATTCGGGGCCTCTTTCTGTGTGCTGCTACCGTCTCGTGCGTTCGCTGTCGTCGCGGGCCTCCCTGGGGGGATCGAAAAGGCCGTGGGCATCTTGCGCCACGGCCTCAAAAAAAGAGGCTGTGGGCGCTTGCTCAGCTACCCACAGCCTCTAGCTCATCTGGTGGAGCGATCAGCTCCTGAGCAGGCGGAACGTGGGTAGGGTCTCCCCCTTACCGAAGGCGCGGGCGATAACGCTGGCCCGGGCCTGGAGGCCCGCATCGGCAAGGCCGATGGTCTTGTTGTAGACGGTTGTGGTCATCGGGCCGGCTCCTTTTGTTCCGGTTACAGTTCGCGTTCAAACTCTGGCGCAAGAATAGCATAGCCCCCCGTAGCCTGTCAACCACAAATCCCTACGACTTTCGGCCGACACGCCTACACTTTGTTTGTGCTGCGCTAGCGCGAATCTCACAGAGTGGCGGTACAATGCCAGCTAGAGCACGCCCACAGAGAAGGAGCACGCCCCGATGACAACCGACGAGACCACGGTGCCCGAGCCGCAGGCCCTAAACTTCAAGGCCGAGGTGCAGCAGGTGCTGCAGATCCTGGCCCACTCGCTCTACACCGACCGCGAGATCTTCCTGCGCGAGCTGATCTCGAATGGCTCCGACGCCCTCAACCGCATGCAGTTCGAGATGCTGACCAACCGCGAGGTGCGCGACCCTGAGGCCGAGCTGGCGATCACGATCGAGGCCGACAGCGAGGCCGGTACGATCAGCGTCAGCGACACGGGCACCGGCATGACCCGCGACGAGCTGGTGGAGCATCTCGGCACGATCGCCCAGAGCAGCGCCCGCGCCTTTGTGGCCCGGACCAAGGCCGACAACAAGGCCAGCGCCAGCGAGATCATCGGCCAGTTCGGCGTGGGCTTCTACTCGGTCTTTATGGTCGCCGACAAGGTGACGGTCGTCTCCCGCTCGTTCCACCCCGAGGCCGAGGCGGCGGTCTGGGAGAGCAGCGGCGGCGACAGCTACACGATCGCGCCAGCCGAGCGCGAGGCGCGCGGCACCACGATCACGCTCCAGCTCAAGGACGACGCCAAGGAGTTCGCAAGCAGCTGGCGGCTGGAACAGATCGTCAAGAAGCACTCCGACTTTGTGGCCTTCCCGATTCGCAGCGGCGAGCGCCAGCTCAACCAGCAGAAGGCGCTCTGGCGCCGCGCCCCGCGTGAGGTGGAGGCCGAGCAGTACCAGAATCTCTACCGCCAGCTTACCCTGGACAGCGACGAGCCGCTGATGCAGATCCATCTCTCCACCGACGTGCCCGTGGATCTGCACAGCATTCTGTTTGTGCCCGCCAAGCGCGAGCGCGGCATGATCGAGCGGCGCGTGGAAGGCAAGATCAAGCTCTACTCGCGCAAGGTGCTGATCCTGGAGGAGGCCAAGGATCTGCTGCCGGCCTACTTCCGCTTCGTGGAGGGCGTGGTGGACAGCGAGGATCTGCCGCTGAACGTCTCCCGTGAGAGTGTGCAGGGCTCGCCGCTGCTCCAGCGCATCCGCAAGACGCTGACGAGCCGCCTGCACCGCGAGCTGAACGAGCTGGCCGAGAAAGATCCCGCGAAGTTCGCGACCTTCTGGAAAGAGCTGGGCGTCTTCATCAAGGAGGGCGTGGCCACCGACTACGAGGGCCGCACGGATCTGCTCAAGCTGCTGCGCTTCCAGACCAGCACGAGCGGCGAGGCGCTCAGCACCCTGGCAGAGTACAAGGGCCGCATGGTGGACGGGCAGCAGGAGATCTACTACGTGATGGCCTCTAGCCCGGAGGCGGCGCGCAACAGCCCGCACCTGGACCCGTTTGCGGCGCGCGGGATCGAGGTGCTGCTGTTCACCGAGCTGATGGACGGCTTTATGCTGAACGGCCTGCGCGACTACGAGGGCCTGAAGCTGCGCAACGTCGACGAGGCCGAGATCGAGCTGCCGGGCGAAGTGGAGGCGGTGGCGCCGCAGGTGAGCGACGCGCAGTTCGCGGTGCTGGCCGAGCGTGCGACGGCGCTGTTTGGCGAGCGGCTGAAGGCGGTGCGGGCCTCCAAGGTGCTGCGCGATAGCCCGGCGCGCCTGGTGAGCGACGACGACGCGGCGGGGCGCGAGATGCAGCGCATCCAGCAGCTGCTGGGGCGTGAGGCGGAGCAGCCGTCGCCGCGCGTGCTGGAGCTGAACCCGGCCCACCCGCTTGTGGCGGCCCTGGCGCGGCGCGCCGAGGCGAACGCCGACGACGAGCTGCTAGAGGCGACCCTGGAGCAGCTCTACGACAACGCGCTGCTGCTGGAGGGGATGCACCAGAACCCGGCAACCATGGTGCCACGGCTGCTCAAGCTGATGGAGGCGGCCGCGAGGACGGAATAGGAATAATCCGCAGATTACGCAGATTATGCAGATAGGCCCGAACGGCTGGCCGGCCATCTGCGCAATCTGCGTAATCTGCGGATAACATGCGCCTACCCGCGCTTCGCCGTCTGTTGCTACTCCCCGCCGCCCGTCTGTAGCGTGTAGTCGGGCAGCGTCACCCAGACGGTCACGAGCTCCTTTGGGCGCCTAGTGAAACTGCTCCGCCTCGGTTGAGCCAGCCAGGGCCGTGGTCGAGCTGGTGCCGCTGGAGATCACCAGGCTCACCTCGTCGAAGTAGCCGGTGCCAACCTCGCGCTGGTGCTTGACGGCGGTGAAGCCGTGCTGCTCGGCCGCAAACTCGGCCTGCTGTAGCTCGGAGTAGGCGGCCATGCCGCGATCTTTGTAGCCGTGGGCCAGGCTGAACATGCTGTAGTTGAGGGCGTGGAAGCCGGCCAGGGTAACAAACTGAAACTTGTAGCCCATGGCGCCGAGCTCTACCTGGAAGCGGGCGATCTCGGCATCGCTCAGCTTCTTCTTCCAGTTAAACGAGGGCGAGCAGTTGTAGGCCAGCAGCTTGCCGGGGAAGCGTGCATGGATGGCCTCGGCGAAGCGGCGGGCCTCGTCCAGGTTCGGCTCGGCCGTCTCGCACCAGATCATATCGGCGAGCTCGGCGTAGGCAAGGCCGCGTGCGATGGCCTGATCCAGCCCTGGCTTTACGTAGTAGAAGCCCTCGGGCGAGCGCTCGCCCGTGAGGAAGGGCCGGTCGCGCTCGTCGATATCGCTGGTGATCAGGTTGGCGGCGTTGGCGTCGGTGCGGGCGATAATCACCGTGGGCACGCCCAGCACGTCGGCTGCGAGGCGGGCGGCCACCAGGTTGCGCTGCGCCTGCTGGGTGGGCAGCAGCACCTTGCCGCCCATGTGGCCGCACTTCTTCTCCGAGGCCAGCTGATCCTCGAAGTGGACCCCGGCGGCGCCGGCCTCGATCATAGCCTTGGTAAGCTCGAAGACGTTCAGCGGGCCGCCGAAGCCGGCCTCACCGTCGGCGACAATCGGCGCGAACCAGTCGGTGTCGCCCTTGCCCTCGGCGTGCTGGATCTGGTCGGCGCGCTGCAGCGCCTGGTTGATGCGCCGCACTACCATGGGCACGCTATTGGCGGGGTAGAGACTCTGGTCGGGGTACATCTGCCCGGCAAGGTTGGCGTCGGCGGCCACCTGCCAGCCAGAGAGGTAGATCGCCTTGAGCCCGGCCTTTACTTGCTGCACGGCCTGGTTGCCGGTAAGCGCGCCCAGCGTGTTCACGAAGGGCTCGCTGTGTAGCAGGTGCCACAGCCGCTCGGCACCCCTGTGGGCCAGGGTCTGCTCGATGAGCAGCGAGCCCCGCAGTCGGTAGACATCGGCGGGGGCGTAGGGGCGGCGAACGCCCGCAAAGCGCGGGCTGCCCCAGCTCTCAGCGAGCGTCGCGGTCGCTTGCTCAATGCTCATGGCGCGTTTCCTTTCCTAGCCGGTAGAGGGCGCATTGCACACTTTTTGCACAGTTGGTGTTAGAAGTATAGGTGCAAAGAGTTACATGCTAGTTACAGGTTTCACAGGTGGCTATGTCATGCTTCGCTGCGCTCAGCATCTCGACCGAGACCCTTTGCTGCGCTCAGGGTGACAGCTATGCGGCATGCTCAGATTGTATTAGCATCACTCCCAGGTGCGCCCATAGTTCACTTTCAGCTTGTCGAGGATGGCCTGCTCGAGATCGATCTCCAGGAGATATGCAAGCTGAAAGAGGTAGTTGGCCACATCTGCAAGCTCCCCGGCGAGGGCGGCGGCGTCCTTCGGCGTGTCGGTGAACTGGAAATGCTCTAGCAATTCAGCGGCCTCCACGGCGACCGAGGTGGCGATATTGCGGGGCGTCTGGGGGAAGATCGAGCCGTCGGCGTACCAGCCTTTGTCGGTGACGAACTGGTTGATCACAGCGGTGAGGGCGCTGATGTCCATAAGAAAGCTCCTTAATGGCTAGGGCTACGTCATGGTCGGCAGGCGGGCG